>SKSP01000360.1 GCA_007122945.1 Ilumatobacteraceae bacterium
CCTTGATCTGGGAGATCCGGAAGATGACGAACTCGGCCGGCTTCACCGGGGCGATGCCGACCTCGACGATGACCCTGCCCTGGTCGATCGAGTCGGGCGGGTTCGTCTCGGCGTCGCACTTCACGTAGAACGCCTGGTCGGCGGTGGCGCCGAACAGGGCGCCGTCGCGCCACAGCCCGCGGAGGAAGGCGCCGACGGTGCGCTTCAGCCCCTCCCACAGCTTCTGGTCGTTCGGCTCGAACACGGCGAACTGGGTGCCGTTCATGATCGTGGTCTCGATCATGTTGAACAGGCGGCGCACGTTGATGTACGTCCAGTCGGTGTCGGAGGCGAGCGTGCGGGCGCCCCACACCCGGATGCCCTGGGTGCCGAACGGGCGGATGCAGTTGATGCCGATCGGGTTCAACAGGCCCTGCTCGGCCTTGGTGATGTTGATCTCGACGTCGAGTGCGCCGCGCACGACCTCGTTGGCCGGCGCCTTCCACACGCCGCGCGTGTCGTCGGTGCGGGACCAGATGCCGGCCAGGTGTCCCGAGGGCGGAACCATGATCTCGGTGTCCCCGTTCGTGGCGGCGGGGTTCGCCACCTCGATCCACGGGTAGTACAGCGCCGCGAACGGCGAGTCGTACATCGCCGTGTCGCTGCGCCACTCCTTGATCTGCTGGGGGTTCATCCCCGGGGGCGCGTCGAGGATCGCCATCCGGTTGGCCTGGCCCTCGCAGTGGTTGATGAGCGCCAGTTGCACCGACTTCCAGAGACCGAGGTCGACGCTGCCGTCCTCCTGCCGGGCGGCGGTGATCAGGTCGGGGACCATCACCATCGTGACGTCGTCGGCGATCGTCAGGCCGTTGATGCCGGTGCGGGCCGACTCCGAGCCGGTGAACGCCCGGCCGGGCACCGACACCGGCGTCGCCGGGGCGGGCTCGATGGCGTGTACGCCGGTGGGGATGGTCTGCAGGTCGGCGGCGAGCTGGTCGACGTCGATCTTCGACTCGACCTTCACGCGGGTCGACTCGCCGAGCGCGTCGGCGGCGCCGGCGAGGGTGACGCCTTCGTACGTCTCGACGACCTCGCCCTTCTCGAGCACGTCGATCTTGAACGTCGGCGGGGCCTCGTCGTCGGCGTCCTCGGCGGGCGGCTCGGGGCTCACGGCCACCGAGACGGGTGCGTTGGGCTCGACGGTGGTGAACTCGAGTGCCGGGCCGAGGGCACGGTCGCCGGCGGGCAGCGCGAGCTGCCCGGACTCCTCGGCGGGCTCGGTGTGCGGGATCCGCACGATGTAGGCGAGGCTCCCACCGTTGTTGAAGAAGCCGTAGACCGAGTGGGCCAGCATGGCGCCCGGCACGAATCCGCCGTAGAGGTTCTCGAACTGCGACCAGTTGGTGACGAGGCGCGGCTTCAGGCCGTCGGGGTCCGTCGGGTCGTCGTCGGGCGCCTTGGCGGTGAAGCCGACGAAGGCGGCGACGGCCGTCGCGCCGGCCGAGAGGGTCGCCATCCCGGATGGGACCTCCTCCACGTAGACGCCTGGAGTGAGATAGGTAGCAGCCACTGTTGAAACCCCCGTTGCTCGGTCGAGATCGAGTCTGTGTCGCCGGGGCCGCCCTGTTGCGTGTCCCGTACGCCGGCGGTCCGCCGGCGCGATGTGACCGTAGCACCACGGTCGGCGCGCGGGAAGGGATCGAGTGCGACGGGCGCGGGAATTGACGATGTCGTGAATCGCGGGTCGACCGCGGTCAGCCGACCATGGTCTGCGTCGTCCCGCCGAACGTGATCGAGATCATGCCGCCGTACGCGCACATGCACTGCGACGAGTCGGTGAGTGCCGGCTGGTTGGCGATCAGGACCGTCGTCGACCCGGGTGCCCAGGGCGCGGGGATGACGGGTGTGCAGGTGCCGGGAGTGAGCACGCCGAGTGCGGCCGAGGTCTGCGACGCGGTGATCGGGTTGGCGAGGCTGTTGCACAGGCCGAACGGGGCGATGTTGACGTACGGCTTGTTGTCCATGATCGTCGCTGCCGGCTTGTTCTCGCCCAGCACCTGCTTGTCGGGGAGCACGTTGAGGGTGCCCGGCGCGATGCCGAACGTGCACATGAGCGGCGCGGCGTGGGTGACGGGCATGGACACGTCCCGACCCTACCGCGCCGGTGGTGCTTGACTGTCGCGGTGGCATGGCAGGATCTCGGTCGGGCGCTGGTCGTGAGTCATCTCGTGCGGCGGCGCGGTACGGGCGACGACGTGGGCGACGGGGTCGCGCCCGGCCCGTTGCCCGACGGGGCGATCGACGAACTGCGGCAGCGGTTCCTGGCGTCGCTCGGCGATGCGGTGCCGTTCAGCATCGTCGTCGCCAACGCCCGCCTGACGCCGACGGACGCCGAGGTGCTCGCGGTGGTGCTCACCTGCGAGAGCGATCCGGGTGTCGCCCGCCTGCTCGGCGCCGCCGATCCGGTGCGACCGCGCCTCACCGTCGGACACGTGATCGACATCGGCGGTCCGCCGGCCGTGCGGGCGCTCGGCCCGGACGCACCGCTGCGGGCCTCGGCGCTGGTCGACGTCGTCGCCGAAGGGGCCTTCGTCGACCACGTGGTGGTGGCGCCGTCGGCGCTGACGTGGGCGCTGCTCGGCGACCCGTCCGTCGATCCGGACCTGCCGGCCGATGCCGAGGACGTGATCGACACCGGCCCCGACGGCTCGATCGCTCCGCCCGGTGCCGACGAGGAGGAGGTCGACGAGGAGGAGGTCGACGAGGAGGTGGTCGAGCACCCGCTCGTCGTCGTGTCGGGCGGGGACCGGGCGCTGCGCCGCACGCACGCCGCACGCCACGGTGTCGGCGACCGGTTCTTGGCGGTCGGTGCGCCGGCCACGGACGCCGGCTGGGCGGCGATCGTGCGCGACGCCACCATCACCGGACGCGGCGTGATCCTCGAGATCGACGAGCGGCTCGGCGAGACGGGTCGGCAGTGGCTCGAGCGCGCCCACCACCTCACGTGGGTCGTGTCGTCACGGACCGACCCGGCCGTCGCCGAGCTGCCGCGGCGTCCGTGGGTCGAGATCCCGGTGCCGCCGCGCGAGGTGTCCGATGCGGAGTGGCGCGCCGCGCTCGGCGACGCGCCCCGGACCCACCGCTTGACCCACGACCAGCTGTCGACGGTGGAGCGGGTGCTGCCGGCCGTCGCCGGCGATCTCGATGCCGCGGTGCGCCGGCTGGTCAGCGGTCGGATGGAGCACCTCGCTCGACGCATCCGGCCGACCCGCCACTGGGACGACATCGTCCTCAGCCCCGATCGCATGGACCTGTTGCGGTCGCTCGTCGAGCGCTACCGCTTCGCCGACACCGTCTACGACGAGTGGGGGTTCGCGCCCACACCGTCGCGCGGGCTCGTCGCGCTGTTCTCCGGCCCGTCGGGCACGGGGAAGACGATGGCGACCGAGATCATCGCCGGGGTGCTGGGGCTCGACGTGTTCAAGCTCGACCTGTCCGCCGTCGTCAGCAAGTACATCGGAGAGACCGAGAAGAACCTCGAGCAGATCTTCGACGCCGCGAGCGCCGGCAACCTGGTGCTGTTCTTCGACGAGGCGGACGCGCTGTTCGGGAAGCGCTCGGAGGTCAAGGACGCCCGCGACCGCTACGCCAACATCGAGGTGTCGTACCTCCTCCAGCGGCTCGAGAGCTACGACGGGTTGGTGGTGCTCGCGACGAACTACGAGAAGAACGTCGACGAGGCGTTCATCCGCCGGATCCACGCCCGCATCGAGTTCGTGTTCCCGGGTGTGGACGAACGCCGGGCGATCTGGGAGGCGAACCTGCCGGCGGCCGCGCCCGTCGACGACGTCGACACCGACTGGCTGGCCCGTCGCTTCGAGCTGTCGGGCGGGGCGATCCGGAACGCCGCGGTGCACGCCGCGTTCCTGGCCGCATCGTCCGGCTCGCCGATCACGATGACGATCGCCGTCCGCGGTGTCGCCCGCGAGCTCCGCAAGATGGGCCGCCTCCTCAAGGCGCACGACTTCGGCGAGCACTTCGACGCCGTCGCCGACGTCGAGGTCGGGTGACGCCCCCGTGTCGATGTCCCGTGTCGATGTCCGGTGTCGATGTCCGGTGTCGATGTCCCGTGTCGATGTCCGGTGAACGTCGGGTCGACGCAGCGTGAACTTGTGAGGTGTCCTCAGGTACACCTCGCGGCCTACGCTAGAGGCATGGCCCGTCCACGTGACCCGTCCGTCGAACCCAGAATCATGGCGGCCGCCACCGCGCTCTTGGCCGAGGGCGGGTACGACGCGCTCACCATGGAGGCCGTCGCCAGCCGCGCCGGCGTCGGCAAGCCGACCGTCTACCGCCGTTGGTCGACCCGTGCCCAACTCGTGTTCGAGCTCGACACGAGCGCCGCGGTGCCCGACCCCCTCCCCGACACCGGCTCGCTGCGCGGCGACCTCGCCGAGGCGGTGTGGTGGCTGGCCGAGACGATGGCGGGGGTCGACCGCAAGATCATCGGCGACCAGTTCGGCGAGATGATCACCGTCGAGGAGTTCGCCCGCAAGGTGTGGGAGCGTCGGCTGCTGCCCGACCGCGAGAAGGTCATGGAGATCTGGCGCCGCGCCGAGCGTCGGGGTGAGGTTCGCGACGACGTCGACGGTGCCGAGGTGCTCGACGACATCGCCGGCGCGCTGCTCTACCGGATCCTGGTGCGCCACGAGCCGACCGACCGCGGCGATGTCGACCGCCTCGTCGATCGCACGCTGAGTGGCGTGCTCACGAACGACGGTCAGCCGTCGGTCGCCGGTCGGAGGTCGTAGAGGAACTGGTAGCCGAACATCGTCGGCCAGGCCCGCACGCCGAGCCGGTCGACGGCGGCCACGTAGCGCGTCAGCCCGGCCGGTGCCGCCCCGCCCCGCTCGGCCACCTCGACGGGGAGTCCAGCCGTCTCGTGGTCCGCGATGCGGAACCCGGTGGCGCCGAACAGTCGAGCCGCGCTGGCCCGGGTGAAGAACCGGACGTGGCCGGCGTCGAGGATGCCCCGCCGGTCGTAGTCGAAGCGGCCGGTGGCGACGCGGATGCGCGGGTACCAGTGGGCGAAGTTGGGGATGCTGACGAGCACGGCGCCGCCCGGAGCGAGGACGTCGTGGAGCGACCGCAACACGTCGTCGGGTGCGACCGTGTGCTCGAGCACGTCGGCGGCGACCACGACGTCGTAGCCGGTGCCGACCGCATCGGGCAGGCCGCGGTCGAGGTCGGCCTCCACGAAGTCGTCGAGACGCTCGGCGACGCCCTCGTGCTTGACCAGGTCGACGCCGATCACGGTGTGCCCCTGCTGGCGGAGGAGCTCGCCGAACCGGCCGTCCGCGCAGCCCAGGTCGAGCACCCGCGACGGCGGGCGCTGCGCCATCCGCGCGAGCAGTCGGCCGTGCGACGACGTCGGCGTCGTCTTCAGGTCGTACGCGTCGTCGGCGAAGGCCGTGTCGCCCGACCCGAAGCCGAGCTTGTGGAGCCGGTAGCGGGTGACGTCGATCGCCACGTCGGCGGCGTATCGCAGGCCGTTCACGTGACAGATCTCGTCGCCGTAGTAGGTGGGGATCGGGACCTCGCGTATCGCCTTGCCGGCCTCGTGGAGCTGCAAGATGACCTCTGTGTCGAAGTCGAACCCGTCGGAGGCCGACTCGAACGGGATCTCGCGGAGCGCGTCGACCCGGTAGGCGCGGTACCCGCTGTGCCACTCCGACAGCTCCAGCCCGGCCACCGCGTTCTCGTACCGGGTGAGGATCCGGTTGCCGACGAACTTGTACATCGGCATCCCGCCGCGCCGCGCGGCGCCCGGCTCGAGCATCCGCGACCCGAACACGGCGTCGCACTCGCCGTCGACGAGCGGGTCGACCAGTCGGTCGATGACCTCCGGGGCGTACTGCCCGTCGCCGTGCAGCAACACGACCACGTCGAGGCCGTGCTCGATGGCCCATCGGTAGCCGGACTTCTGGTTCCCCCCGTAGCCGAGGTTGACCGGGTGGCGGATCACCGTGAGCGGCAGGTCGCTCAGCTCGCGGTACTCGAGGCCGACCCGGTAGGTGCCGTCGGAGCTGGCGTCGTCGCACACGAGGACGGCTTCGACCCGGCACCGGAAGTCGTCGGGCAGCCGGTCGAGGACGCCGGCCAGCGTCGACTCGGCGTTGTAGGCCACGACGAGCACGCCGACGCGGGCGGCGGCAGGCAGGCCGGTCGCGGCGTTCGGCGTCGACACGCCCGGCAGGGTACCGCGACGCCCGTCGGCCCGACCGATCCCGTGACCGTTCACGTGGCCGGTTCGGTTCGCGCTGCAGCTGCGTGAACGAACTCACGGCACCGCAGCCCGGACTTGGTCGGGTCGGGTCGGGTCGCGGAGCGGTCGCTACCGTGCGGGGTGTGCGGACCCCCCACTCGCTCGTCGCCGGCGTGCTCGCGCTCGCGGCGTGCGTCCCGACCGCCACCGACGAGACCGTCACCAGCCCGGCCGCGCCGGAGACGACGGCGCCGGAACCGACCGGGCCGGTGACAGCCCCGGGAGCGACGACGACGGGGCCGGCGACGACGGGGCCGGCGACGACGGCCCCGGTTCCGACGGCTCCGGTTCCGGCCACGACCGAACCGTTCGAGCCGGGCCCCGAGCCCGAGGCGACGGTCGCCGACCCGATCGCGCTCGCCGACGAGCCCGTCGACGTGGCGGTGCGGCCGGGCACCGACGAGGTCTGGGTGGCCGAGCGCTCCGGCCGGATCCGGTCGCTCGACGGCACCGTTCGCCTCGACGTGTCGGCCGAGCTGGTGCCGGCCGTCGAGGAGGGCCTGCTCGGGTTCACGTTCTCACCCGACGGCGGGCACCTCCACCTCAACACGGCCTCGGAGGGTCGGAGTCGGATCACGGCCCACGCGGTCGCCGCGGACGGCGCGGTCACCGCCGAGGGGGTCGAGGTGTACGCCTTCGACCAGCCCTACGAGAACCACAACGGGGGCGACCTGGTGTTCGGCCCCGACGGCTACCTGTACGTGTTCAGCGGCGACGGCGGCTTCATCGGCGACCCGGAGCGACGGGCGCTCGACCTGTCGTCGCCGAAGGGCAAGCTGCTGCGGATCGACCCCCGCCCGGACGACGACCCGCCGTACCGGATCCCGCCCGACAACCCGTTCGTGGACGACCCGGACGCGCTCGACGAGATCTGGTCGTACGGCCTGCGCAACCCGTGGCGCGGCAGCTTCGACCCGCTGACCGACGACCTGTGGATCGCGGATGTCGGTGACTTCGAGCGCGAGACCGTGAACGTCGGGTGGGCCGACGAGGGCGGTGGTCGGGGGGTGAGCTTCGGGTGGAGCGCGTGGGAGGGCACGCTGCGGTTCAACGAGGATCAACCGGCCGACGGCCACGAGTTCCCGTTCTTCGAGTACGACCGCGACGGTGTCGACTGCTCGATCTCGGGCGGTGAGCGGTACCGGGGGAGCGCGATCCCGGAGCTCGACGGGTGGTACGTGTACGGCGACTTCTGCTCCGGGCTGATCCGGGCCGTCGAGGTGCTCCCCGACCGGACCCCGGGCCGCGTCGTCGAACTGGGGGAGGTGCCCGCGCCCGTCACGGTGCGCGCCGGGCCCGGCGGCGAGCTGCTCGTCGTCTCCATCGTCGGCGGCATCCACCCGATCGTCCCCGCCGGCTGACGGCGCGCCGGGCGTCCCCGGTCACGCCCGCTCGGCGTGGGCCGCGATGGCGCGGTTCATCCGGCGGAAGATCATCCAGTGGAACGGCAACATGGCGAACCAGTAGATCCGCCCGAACAGCCCCTTCGGTGCGAAGAACGCGACCTGGTGGAGCTCGCGGCGTCCGTCACCGTCACCGTCCGCGCCCGGTTCGATGCGCCAGGTCAGCCAGGCCTTGCCGGGGACCTTCATCTCGGCCTCGAGCACGAGCTGACGGTCGGCGTCGACCCGCACGACCCGCCAGAAGTCGAGCGCCTCACCGGCCCGCAGGTCGACCGGGTGGCGCCGGCCCCGTCGCAGACCGGGACCACCGATCACCTTGTCGGCGAGCCCGCGGAGCCACCACGCCCAGTCGGCGACGTAGTAGCCGTTCGTGCCGCCGATCCGGCAGAACGCGACGAACAGGTCGTGCGGCTCGGCGGTGGTGGTGACCACCTGCTCGTCGGTGTAGGTGGCGCCGCCGGCCCAGTCCGGGTCGCCGGGGATGGTGTCCGCCGGGGTGAAGCCGGCATCGGACCAGCGGGTGTCGACGGCCTCCGCCCGGGTCCGTCGCAGCGCCAGCTCGAGTGCCTCCCGGAACCCGAGCGGTGCGTGCGGCACCAGATCGTCGATCGCCCGGTCGCGTTGCACCACCTCGTGGCGCAGCGAGTCGATCAGCGGCCGGGCGATGCCTGCCGGCAGCGGGGTGACGAGGCCGACCCACCGCGACGACAGCGTCGGTGAGAGGACCGGGACGGGCACGATCAGGCGACGGGGGAGGCCGGCGACCTCCGCGAACGTCTGCATCATCTCCTGGTACGTGACCACGTCGGGCCCGGCGATGTCGAGCACACGGTCGACCGGCTCGGTGTCGTCGAGGACGCGGGTGAGGTAGTGCAGGACGTCGCGGATCGCGATCGGTTGGCACCGGGTCCGGACCCAGGTGGGGGTCACCATGACGGGCAGGACCTCGGTGAGGTAGCGCAGCATCTCGAACGAGAGCGACCCGGAGCCGATGATGACCGCGGCCCGCAGCTCGGTCGTGGGTGTCGGGCCGGACGCGAGGATGCGTCCGACCTGCTGCCGGCTCGACAGGTGCTCGGAGAGGTCGCCGTCGTCGCCCATCCCGCCGAGGAACACGATCCGTTCGAGGCCTGCCGCGGCCGCCGCGTCGCGCACGTGCTCGGCGCTGCGTGCCTCGATCTCGGCGAACGTCACGTCGTCGGTCCCGGCACCCATCGAGTGCACGAGGTGGTACACGGCGTCGCAACCCTCGAAGGCGGCGGTCAGCGTGTCGGGCTCGAGCACGTCGCCGCGGACGAGCTCGACCTGATCGGACCACTCGTAGCGCAGGGCCCGGGTGGGGGTGCGCGCCATGACGCGGACGCGGTGCCCCTCGGCCAACAGCAGGGGGACGAGTCGCCCGCCGACGTACCCGGTCGCACCGAGCACGAGCACGGTCCGTCCGGTCATGGCCCGCACCGTAACCCCGCGTCGCGGGGCTGTCGCCCCGGAGTCGGTTCGGGGTCGGGTCAGGGACGCACGATGGTCGGCACGGCCGGGTCGACGGTCGCGCCAGCGGTGCTGCAATCGTCGACGAAGTGGGCGAGCGCGTCGGCGAGCAACGGTTCGAGGCGCACGTCGTCGACGTCGATCTCGACCGTCGTTCCGGCGCCGGTGCCGTTCCCCGTGATCGCCACGCAGCGGATGCCCATCTCGTCGCGGGCCGCCTCGATGGCCGAGACGTCGGCGCGCTCCACGGCGTGCCAGCGGAACCAGCGGCGGACCTCGAGCTGGTCCGAGCTCACGCGCCAGCTCCGACGGAACCCCTGGGCCCACGCGGCGAGGGCGGTCAGCACGTAGACCGTGCCGATGACCCCGGGGAGACCGGCCCGGAACGCGACGAGGACGGTCACGACCAGCCCGAGCGTGAACGCCGCGGCGGTGAGCACGTCCCGGCTGCCACCGAACCGGCGCGGCCCGATCGTGATCGTGACCGCGTCCGGATCGATGTCGGGGCCCGGATCGGTCCGTTCGTCGCTCACGCAGGGCGACGGTAGTGCGTCCGGTCCGAAAAGTCGACTTATCCGATCGGATTTGTCGCGTTCAGGTTCGGCGAGGGGTCAGGAACCCGGTGCCAGGGCCTCGAGGGCCGCCCAGTCGAGCGTGGTGGGGCCGTCGACCGACAGCGGTTGCACGCAGACGTGATCGGCGCCGGCGTCGCGGTGGGCCCCGACCCGGGCGTGCAGGGCGTCCTCGTCACCCCACGCAACCACGGCGTCGACGAACCGGGGCGCACGCTGGTCGATCTCGTCGTCGGTGAAGCCGAGCCGCAGCCAGTTGTTGCGGTAGTTCGGGAGCTGGTCGTAGACCTTCAGCGTCGCGTCGGCCGCAGCGCGCGCTGCGTCGGCGTCGGTCGACAGCACGACCTTCTGCTCGACGCACAGCAGCGCGTCGGGCCCCAGGATCTCGCGCGCCTGCGCGGTGTGCTCCGGGGTCGTCCAGTACGGGTGCGCGCCGTCGGCGGCGTCGCGCGACAGCTCGAGCATCTTCGGCCCGAGCGCGGCCAGCAGCCGGAGCGGCGCCTCGGGCCCCTGCTGGCCGCGGTACGGCGACGCGTCCATCGCCGTCAGGTACTCGCGCATCTTCGTCAGCGGTCTCGAGTAGTCGAGGCCCCGCAGACCCTCGACGAGCGGACCGTGGCTGACGCCGAGGCCGAGCACGAAACGCCCACCGGTCTGCTCGGCGAGGGTGTTGGCGACCTGCATCATCGGGCCGGGGTGGCGGTGGAAGATGTTGGCGATGCCGGTCGCGAACTGCAGTGCGGTGGTCTGCGAGGCGAGCCACGCGATGTGGGCGAACGGGTCGCGCCCGACGGTGTCGGGGAGCCACAGCGTGGAGTAGCCGAGCGACTCGACGCGCTGGGCGAACTCGGCGGCCTCGCCGGCCGTCATCGTGTCGGTGAAGTACCACACGCCGGTGGTGGACAGGCGGTCTCGTGCGCTCATCCAGCGCACGGTAGGCACCACCGTCCGGCCGCGTGCTACCCGGACCGCACGACGACGGCCTCGTGCGCGGCGAGGGTGCCGTCGAACGGCGCGTCGGAGCGTTCGTGCCGGTCGCGGCCGTCCGCCGACGAGACGACGAGGCGGCCGGCCAGCGGTACCCGGCGGGGCGCCGCGGCGAAGTTCACGGCGACGTCGATGCGCTCGTCGTCCAGCTCGCGACGGAAGGCGATCACGTCGTCGTGGGCGACGTCGGCCATCACGAACCTGCCGGCGCGCAGGGCAGGCGTGTCCCGACGCAACCTCAGCAGGCGGCGGTACAGGTGCAGCATCGAGGCCGGGTCGTCTCGCTGGGCCGATGCGGCGAGGGTCGACGCGTCCGGCGGGAACGGCAGCCACGGGTCGGGTCCCCAGGCGTGGTCGGGGTCCGTCGTCCAGGGGATCGGCGCCCGGCAGCCGTCGCGTCCGGCCGGGTCGAGGACCCGGTCGGGTGGGACGTCGGCGTCGGCGAGCCCGAGCTCGTCGCCGGCGTAGAGGAACGGGGTGCCACGCATCGTGAGTGACAGCACGGCGGCCGCCCGGGCCTGCTCGAGCGTCCCGCACAGCGTGCGGGTCCGCGGCTTGTCGTGGTTGGCCAGCACCCAGGTCGGCCACCGCGGCGGGGCGAACTCGTGCTGGGCGCGCTCGATCACCGACCGGATCGCGTCGGGCTCCCACGGCGAGTGCAGCGCCCGGAAGTCGAACGTGAGGTGCAGCTCGTCGTCGTCGCCGAGGTACCGGACCGTCTGGCCGTCGCCGAGCAGGTACACCTCGCCGACCATCATCGGTCGGTGGTCGTACTCCTCGAGCACGCCGCGGATGCGGCGCAGCAGGTCGTGGCTGTACGGCGGATCGATCGCCACCAGGGGGTGGCGGGCCGCCGGGGGTGACAGCTCGGGGAGGTCGGTCCCCTTGCCGATCAGGTGGACGACGTCGGCCCGGAACCCGTCGACGCCCCGGTCGAGCCAGTGCCGCAGCGTCGCGTGCATCGCCGCCTCGACCTC
>SKSP01000404.1 GCA_007122945.1 Ilumatobacteraceae bacterium
CACGACCACTGAGCCACGACCACTCGCTCGAATCGTTCGAGCACCGGGGTGGTGTCGGGGAGCGGTCAGCGCGGTGAGATGAACAGCGACTGCAGACTGCGACCGACGCGGCCGCCGTCGTCGAACACCGCCGATTCCGCCAGCCCCGCCCCCTCGGCGCCGATCCGGGTGATCGACCGGATCCCGACCCACTCGCCGACGGCCGGTCGGGCCAGGTGCACGGTCAGGTCGGGGTTGATGAACAGGTAGCGGTCCCACGGGAGCACGTGGCTGACGCCGTTGCCGAAGTCGGCCGCCGCCGCCGTGCGCTGCGGACCCGACGGGGTCTCGCCGACCACGACCGGGACCGTGAGTCGGATCCACACCGCGACGGGCCCGGGCTCGGCCCAGCTCCCCTCCGCGAACCGGTGCTCGCACGCCCGGGTCGCGAACGAGGTCCGGTCCGCCTCGGCGCCGAGGAACGTCGGCCGCTCCGGACGGCACTCGTCGGGTGGCGCTGGGAAGTGCTCGTCGCCGTCGAATCCGGCGTGCGCGCCGGCGATCGCGTCGACGGCGTCGCGATCGTCGCCGGTCACCGAGGCCTCCCGTCGGATGCGGAGGCCGCGGACCCGCGCCACCTCGACGTCGTCGTCGAGCAGGAACGCGGCGACGAGGCCGACCCGCTTGCCGGGTCGCTCGAGCGACGACACGAGGGTGAGCGGGCGGCCGACCGGCACGGGTCGGGTCAGCTCGATCGTGACCCGCGCGACCTGCCAGTCGACGTCGCCCGGCTCGCACCGCTCGACCTCCCGGGCGAGCAGCGCGGCCACCGGGCCACCGTGGCAGTGCGCCGGGTCCCACGGGCCGCGCGACCACTCGGTCGGGATCCACCTGCCGTCGTCGGTGCGGTCGAACAGCGCTTCGGGGTGATCGTCCATGTCGCTCCTCTCGGGACTCTCGGGATCCGTCGGGTCAGGTCTCGAGTGGCAGGACCACACCGGCGAGCTCGTCGAGGTGTGCGGCCCACTCGGCTGCGTCGGTCGGCTCGTCGGCGGGGAGCACGACGAACTTGGTGGTCCCGACGTCGACGAACCGGCCGATCAGCTCGACCAGCGCGTCCCACGAGTCGGGGACGAGCACCGACGGATCGTCGAGGTCGGGACGGCGTGCGGCGAGCGCGGCGACCAGTCGCTCGGGCGCCGGCCCGAGCGAGTACGGGACGAGCACGCCGAAGTGGTCGGGTTCGATCTCGCGATCGTGCTCGGCGCACACCGCCTCGATCGTGGCGCGCCCGGCCTCGGTGTCGGCCGGGGTGACGAACGACGGCAGCCAGCCGTCGGCGAGCCGACCGACCCGCTTCAGCTCCGAGGGTGCGTACCCGCCGAGCCACACGTCGAGACGCCCGGGAGTGGGGAGCACGCGCACGCCGTCGTAGCGGAAGCGTTCGCCGTGGTGGGTGACCGGTTCGCCGGACCAGCACGCGCGCATCACCGCGAGTGTCTCGTCGAAGATCCGGGCCCGCTCGGCCCGCTCGACGCCGAACGCCTGCTGCTCGACCGGGTCGGCCACGCCGAGTCCGAACGCGGGGAGGAGCCGGCCGCCCGACATGCGCGCCAGCGTGGCGAGCTCCTTGGCGAGCACGACCGGGTTGCGCCCGGGCAGCACCATCACGCTCGTGCCGAACTTGAGGGTCCGGGTGCGGCCGGCGGCGTACGCCATCGCGACGAGCGGGTCGGGCGCCTCGCCGCTGATCCGCTCCGACAGCCAGAGGCTGTCGAACCCGTGGCGTTCCAACTCGTCCACCACGAGTCCGAACGACTCGTCGTGGAGGGCCGTGCGCGTGCCGAGCCCGACCCCGATGCGGACCTTCACCGGTCGCCCCTGCGTGCGGGCGCGGCGAGCGTCGCCGCGGTGCACCGCTCGACGGTGTCGACGACGGCGTCGGCGAGCTCGTCGACGGCGGAGAGGAACGGGGAGTGGTCGGCGGCGATCGAGATCGTGTGGTCGCACCGCGCCGCCACGGCGTCCTGCTGGGCGAGCGGCACGGCCCGGTCGAGCGTGCAGCGCACGTAGGTCGTGGGGGTCGACCCGATCAGGCTGGTCCCGATCGGCTGGGCGAACGTCGCCATGCGGTGCGGGCCGAGCCGGGCGAGCGCGGCCCGCACGGCGGCGTCGGGGGACTCCCCGTAGAGGGCTTCGACGGCGAGCGCCGGGTCGAGGACCGACGTACCGTCGTCGCGCATCGTGATCGCGTCGCGCAGGGCGGGGTCGTCACCCGGGTTCGCCCGGACGACGTCGTTGACGCACTCCCCGGCGAGGAGGCCGAACGCGGTCACGAACATCGCCGCGGCGACGCAGCCGGGCCGCACCGGGACGGACGACACGACGGCGCCCCCGTAGCTGTGCCCGACGAGCACCACCGGGCGATCGAGTCGCTCGACGAGTGCGGCGACGTGGGCGGCGTGGTCGACCAGGTCGGCGGGAGGGAGCGTCGAGGCGCCGTGCCCGGGGAGGTCGACGGCCAGTGAGGGCACCCCTCGACCGTCGAGCGCCCCCTGGAGTGTCGCCCAGCACCACGCACCGTGCCACGCACCGTGGACGAGGACGACGATCGGTGCCGTGGTCGGCCCGGTGGACATGTGCTCGATCGTGGCACACCGCCTCGACCGGGTTCGTGACGGAGCGCCGTCACGGATGTCGCGTCCGACGGTCAGCCGGCGCGACGGGTGGCGTGGTGGTGCAGTGGGACGACGACGACACGGTGCGACCCGTGGTCGGTGCGCCCGCCGCTGCGCCCGCCGCTGGGACCTCCGGTCGGGGTGCCGTTCGGTTCGGCGGCCCGATCGTCGCGATCGAGGGAACGCCCGGACTGGACCCAGCTCACGATGAAGCCGACGACGATGACGGCGATCACCAGCGCGGTCTGCGACACGTCGCCGAAGGCCGAGAGGGCGAGCGCGACGCCGACGGCGATCGCGCTCACCACGATGGCGAGCCGAACGACGGCGGACCAGGGCGATCGGCGGATGTCCATGGGCCCCCGTTGTAGCGCCCCGTCACCCGCGTTCGCTCGGTGACCGGCGGATCGTTCACGGATCTGCTGCCATTTGTCACCGATCCGTCGTCTCCGTCATGCTGCCGTCATGTCGAACGCCAACGAGAGCTCCTCGCCGGGCGCGGCCGGA
>SKSP01000448.1 GCA_007122945.1 Ilumatobacteraceae bacterium
GAGCGAGCGCTTGAACGTGTCGCCACCCGTGAACCAACTCGTCGGTCGACCCTCGAGATCGAAGGCGATCACGGTGCGCCGGTCGGGGCGCGTCCGTGGCGGCGCGGATCCACGTGTCGGGCCGTGGTCGGTAGCGCAGCACGTTCGCCTCGCAGAACAGCGCGGTCGGATCGTGCTCACGCCCGTAGTGGACCGCCATCCAGTGCTCGTCGCTCGCCGCGGCGCCGGCGAGGAAGCCGTCCGGATCGTCGTCCGGCGTGGTCCCGGCCGGCTCGAGCGTGCCGAGCTGGAGCAGTTGGTCCCATCCGCCGGCCTTGGCACCGGGGCCCATCACCGACCGCTTCCAGCCGCCGAACGGCTGGCGGCGCACGATCGCACCGGTGATGTGCCGGTTCACATAGGCGTTGCCGACCTCGACCCGCTCGAGCCACCGTTCGACCTCGTCGTCGTCGAGGCTGTGGATCCCACCGGTGAGCCCGTAGGGCGTCGCGTTCTGCAGTTCGATCGCCTCGTCGAGGTCGCGGGCGCGCATCAGGCCGAGCACCGGGCCGAAGCACTCGGTCAGGTGGAACGACGAACCGGGGGCGACGCCGGCCTTGATGCCCGGTGACCACAGCGCTCCGTCCCCACGTCCGGATCGTCCGTTGCGGCGGCCCCCGTACTGGCGGGGCTCGAGCAGCCACCGTTCGCCGGGCTGGAGCCGCCGGAGCGCGTCGAGCAGCGGCCCGGTCGCCGGCTCGATCAGCGGACCGAGCGTCACGCCCGGTTCGGTCGGCCAGCCGACGCGGAGGGTCCGGGCGGCGTCCAGCAGCTTGCCGAGGAAGCGCGGGTCGTCGGCGAGCCCGCCGACGAGGATCCCCAGGCTGGCGGCCGAGCACTTCTGTCCGCTGTGACCGAACGCCGAGCGGACCAGATCGGCGGCGGCGAGGTCGAGGTCGGCCTGGGGCGTGACCACGAGGGCGTTCTTGCCGCTCGTCTCGGCGAACAGCGGCAGGTCCGGTCGCCAGCGCCGGAACATCGTCGCCGTCTCCCACGATCCGGTGAACACGACGCCGTCGGCGCCGGTGACGAGCCGGTGGCCGACCTCGTCGTCAGGGGTCCGGACGAGACGCAGGACGTGCCGGCCGACGCCGGCGGCCCAACAGGCCTCGGCGACGATCTCGGCGCAGCGGGGGGTCGGCGGGGCGGGTTTCAGGATCACCGCGTTCCCGGCGGCGAGCGCCGCGAGCGTGCCGCCGGCCGGGATGGCGACCGGGAAGTTCCACGGCGGGACCACGGCGACCACCCCGAGCGGGCCGAACGTCGCATGGTCGAGGTGTTCGAGCTCGGGTGCCCGGTCGGCGTACCACCGGGCGAAATCGATCGCTTCGCTGACCTCCGGGTCGGCCTCGGCCGGCAGCTTGCGGGCCTCGTGGATCATCGCCGCGACGAGGTCGGAGCGTCGGCGGCACAGTTCGTCGGCCACCCGGTGCAGCACCTCGCGGCGATGGGCCGCCCCCAACCCCCACCAGTGGTGATGGGCGGCTCGGGTCGCCGCCACCGCGCGGTCGATCTGGTCGATGTCGGTCGTCACCGGCGTCGCGACGGGCGCGGGCGGTCGTCGCCGACAGTCGTCGACCCAGGCGCGGACCGTGGGAAGGGTCGGGTCGCTGTCCGGCTCGTTGTCGAAACCGCCGTCGCTCCGGCGGGGGAGCGGGCGCTCTCGGCGGGGTGTGTCGTCGACGCCGTCACGCCCGGCGACCGACCGCCGGAACGCCGCGGCGAGCGAACGCATCTCGTCGCCCTCGGGCTCCAGCGTGAGCAGGTGACGGAGGAAGTTCTCCGGCGCGGCGTTCTCGTCGAGCCGACGGAACAGGTAGCTGATCGCGACGTCGAAGTCGTGCCGGCCGACGATCGGTGTGTACAGCAGCATGGACCCGGTGCGGTCCCGCACGGCGCGCGCTGCTCCCGGTGCGATGCCCTGCAGCATCTCGAACTCGACGCGATCGGCCACCTGACGCGCCTCCGCCAGCAGGTGCGCCCACGCGACGGCGAACAGGTTGTGGCTGGCGACACCGATGCGGACCGCCCGGGTGCGAGCAGGTGTGAGCGCCCGGTCGAGGCAGCGCGCGTAGTTCGCGTCGACGTCGTCCTTCGTCGGATAGGGGGCCTGCGGCCAACCGTGGAGGGCGGCCTCGACGCGCTCCATCGCCAGGTTGGCGCCCTTGACGAGGCGGACCCGGATGCCAGCACCGGTGCGCTCGTGGCGGTCGGTCGCCCAGGCGGTGAGCCGGTCGAGCGCGGCGACGCTCTCGGGGAGATACGCCTGCAGCACGATGCCCGCCTCGAGGTGGTCGAACCCGGGCTCGTCGAGGACGCGCGTGAACGCGTCGATCGTCAGGTGGAGATCGCGGTACTCCTCCATGTCGAGGTTCACGAACGTGGGCGGGTCACGGTGCGCCGCGCGGTGGAGGACGAGTCGCAGCCGCTCGGCGATGCGGTCGAGCGTGTGCTCGTACGACCACAGGTCGAGCTGGCTGGCGATGCCCGACACCTTGACCGACACGTGGTCGACCGATGGGTCGTCGATCAGCGCGAGGGTGGCCGCCACCCGGCGCTCGGCTTCGTCCTCTCCCAGCACCAGCTCCCCGAGCAGGTTGACGTTGAGGTCGAACCCGAGGCGACGCCGTTCGTCGAGGTGGTGGTGCAGGGCCCGGGGCTCGGCGTCGACGACGAGGTGCCCCACGATCGCCCGCAGCCGCCGCCGGGCCAGCGGCATCACGACACCGGGGAGCGCCCGACCGACCACCGCTCCGGCCCGGAGCAGTGCTCGGTCGGCGACACCGAGGAACCGGGGGAGGTTGCGGTCGCGCACGAGCGCGGCGAGTTGGCGGGCGGCGAGGCGGTCCGAACGGTGGCGGGCCACCCGATCGACGAAACGCATCGTGAACCCCACGCCGGCCGGATCGGCGATCACGCCCGCCAGCCGGTCGGCGATGCGCCGTTCGGCGATCGTCTGGTCGTCGACGGCGGCGGTCAGCCAGCGCTCGGCGAGCTCGATCGCGTCGTCGACGATCGCGTCGGCGTCGGTGACCATCGTTCCGGCCATCCCCCAGTCTCCCGCACCGCCCCGCCGCTCGCACGCCGTCCCGCTCGGCTCCACCCGCCCCACCGCCCCACCC
>SKSP01000446.1 GCA_007122945.1 Ilumatobacteraceae bacterium
GCCCGTGCCGACGGCGAGCCGAACGAGCCGGGCGGCGAGGGCGCGGGCGGCCCCGGGGCGGCGTCGGCGTCCGTCGACGGATGAGACGCTGACCATGGACGTCGCGGTCATCGCCGTCGTGTTGATCGCCGGTGTCGTCATCGGCGTCCTCGTGACCCGGATCGCGTTCGCCCGGGCTCACGCCGGCGCGAACGGTCCCACCGACGTCGCGGTCGCCGCCGAAGCCCGTCTCACCCGCGCGGTGCTCGACGGGCTGACGACCGGTGTGGTCATCGCCGGTCCCGCGGGCGAGCTCGTGTACCGCAACCCCGCTGCACGGTCGCTCGCCGGCACGCACGCCGGCGTGCTCGTCGACGAGACCGTCGAGCGTCACCTCCGCCTCGCGGCCGACGACGAGCAGCCCGACGAGGAGCTGATCGAGCTCTACGGCCCGCCGAAACTCGTCGTGGTCGTGCGCGCCGCCCCGCTCCCGGACGGGGGTGCGTACGCGTTCGTCGAGGACATCAGCGAGCGACGCCGCATCGACGCGGTCCGGACCGACTTCGTCGCCAACATCAGCCACGAGCTGAAGACACCGGTGGGTGCGCTCGCCGTGCTCTCCGAGACGCTCGTCGACGAGGACGATCCCGAGGTCGTCCGTCGCATCGCCGACCGGCTCCTCGACGAGGCCCACCGCGCCGCACGCACGATCGACGACCTGCTCGAGCTGTCGCGCATCGAGCTCGGCGGGGAGCAGATGCGCGATGGCGTGGACATCGCGGACGTCGTGCGTTGTGCCGTCGAGCGCGGCGAATCGTTGGCCGACCACCGCGGCATCCGGATCACCACCCTCGAGATGGCAACCGAGCCCGACGGCCACCCGGTGACCGTCACCGGGGACCGCCGCCAGCTCGTCTCCGCCGTCGGCAACCTCGTCGAGAACGCCGTCAAGTACAGCGAACCGAAGGGCCAGGTGCAGCTGCGCACCCGCGCCGAGGGACCCTGGGTGGAGTTCATGGTGGCCGACCAGGGCGTCGGCATCCCCGCCCGCGACCTCGACCGCATCTTCGAGCGCTTCTACCGGGTCGACAAGGCGCGCAGCCGCGGTACGGGTGGCTCCGGGCTGGGGTTGTCGATCGTGCGGCACGTCGCCACGAACCACGGCGGCGAGGTGCTGGTGTCGTCACGCGAGGGTGAGGGCAGCACGTTCGTGCTGCGGATCCCCCGCGGTCCGGACCGGTCGCCCCCGCCGGGCCCCGGTCCGGTCACGCCGACCGGCCAGCTCGTCGCCCGTCCGGAGATCCCCGAGCCACCGCCCGGGCGCGGTATCTCCCCCGATCCCTCCACCCCCCGGCCCCCCAACAACGGACGAGGTACGCCATGAGCCGACCCACGATCCTGGTCGTCGAGGACGAGCCGAGTTTCGTCGAGGCCCTGCAGATCGGACTCGCACGCGAGGGCTTCGAGGTCGAGGTGGCGACCGACGGCCTCGAAGCGCTCGAACGATTCGACGAGGTCGACCCCGATGTCGTCCTGCTCGACGTGATGCTGCCGCGCATCAGCGGCATCGACGTGTGCCGGCGGCTGCGGCTCCGATCCAACGTGCCCATCATCATGGTGACGGCCAAGGGCGGTGAGATCGACACGGTGGTCGGCCTCGAGGTCGGCGCCGACGACTACGTCACGAAGCCGTACCGCGTTCGCGAGCTGGTCGCTCGCATCCGGGCCGTGATGCGTCGTTCGCCGGCCGACCGCGCGGCGGAGCTGGCCGCGGGCGCGATCCAGGTGGGCGATGTCACGCTCGACCCCGACGAGCACCACGTGACCGTCGCCGGGGTGTCGGTCCCCATGCCGTTGAAGGAGTTCGAGCTGTTGCACCTGCTGCTGGCGAACGCCGGTCGCGTGCTGCCGCGCGAGACGCTGATCGACCGGGTGTGGGGCAGCGACTACGTGGGCGACACGAAGACCCTCGACGTCCACGTCAAGCGCTTGCGCGCCAAGGTCGAGCCCGACCCGTCGCAGCCGACGCGGATCGTGACCATCCGCGGTCTCGGGTACAAGTACGAGCGGTCCCCCTAGCATCCGCCACGTGGCACGCACGAAGCCGTCGTCGTCGAGGTTCCGGCGGCTCGCGCTCGTCCACGCCGCGATGATGGGCGCCGAGGCGTCGATGGTCGTGGCGCTGGCCGACTCGTTCTTCTTCGACGTCGACCCCGAGGCGGCCCGCGGCCAGGTCCTGCTGTTCCTCCTCGTCAGCTTCGCACCGTTCGTCGTGCTGGCGCCGCTGATCGGTCCGGTGATCGACCGGATCCGGGGCGGGCGTCGCTTCGTCGTCCAGCTCGTCGCGCTCAGCCGCATCGTCGTGCAGGTGCTGATGATCCGCTACGTGGACCAGCTCGCGCTGTTCCCGCTGGTGTTCGTGGCGCTGATCCTGCAGAAGACCTACGTGGTGTCGAAGTCCGCGCTGGTGCCCTCGGTCGTGCGGAGCGAGCGCGAACTGGTCGAGGCGAACTCGAAGCTCGGTCTGATCGCCGGCGTGACCGGCGCGGTCGCGGTCGTGCCGGCGGCGCTGCTCCAGGTGCTGTTCGGCTCGCCCGCGACGCTCGGGTACGGGGTCGTGCTGTTCGGGGTCGCGCTGTTCGCGGCGACGCAGCTCCCACGCGAGGTCGTGATCGTCTCCACGGCCGACAGTGGTCGGTTCCGCACGGCGACGTTGCCGGCCGCGTTGCGAGCGGCCGCCGACGCGATGCTGCTGCTGCGGATGGCCGTCGGGTTCGTCCTGTTCCACCTGGCGTTCTGGTTCCGCAACGAGGGCTACGCGACCATCTGGTTCGGTCTCGCCGTGGCCATGGCGACCGCCGGCACGATGACCGGCAACCTCCTCGGCCCCCGGTTGCGCCGGGTGATGCGCGAAGAGACCATGTTGGTCGCCGCGCTCGTCCTCCCGGCCGTCGTCGGGGTCGTGACGGCCGTCCTCGGCGGCCCGCTCGCCGGGATCGCCCTGGCGTTCTCCGTGCACTTCAGCGCCGGGCTCGCGCGCCTCGCGTTCGAGAGCATCGTCCAGCGCGACGCGCCGGGGGTGAACCGTGGCCAGATCTTCGCCCGGTACGAGACGCGTTTCCAGTTCGGTTGGGTCGTCGGCGCCACGGTGCCGGTGCTGATCGCGATCCCGGGCGCGCTCGGGTACCTCGTGGTCGGTCTGATCTCCGCCGGTGCGTTGGCGCACTACCGCTCGGCGGCGGGTTCGCTGGGTGGCGGGCGCGGCTCGCGTCGGCCGCGCCCGGTCACTCGTCCTTGACGCGGGCGAGCCAGAGTCCGGGGGCGTCGACCTCGTTGGCGGTCGGCATCGCGTCGCTGCTCGTGACGAGCAGCTCGAGGCCGGCCTCGCCGGCGCGGTCGACGACGCCCTGCACGAACTGCTTGCCGCGCCGGACCTGCTCGTCGCCGAGTCGGATGCCGAGGAGGCGCTCCACGAAGAGATCGTCGGGTGAGGCCTCGACCCGCTGGCGACGGACCGCCTCGGCGATGGTGAGGGCGTCGCCCCCGACGACCCTCGCGGCGACGGCGTCGACCACCCAGTCGGTGTAGCCGACCACGGTGGCGACGGCTGCGTCGAGCGCGGGCGCGAGCGCCTCCTGGTCGGGGGACCGGACGGCGCCGAGGAGCAGCTCGGGATCGCTGAACGCCTCCTGGAGGACCTCCAGCGGGTCGCCGCCAGCGGTCTCCAGGCCGGCCAGCTTGTCGGCGACGGCTCCGGGATCGGCGCGGAACGCGCCCACGTGGCGGCGGATCAGATCGGTCAGCGACCCGCGCAGGTGAGGTGCGCTCAGCACGACATGGCCGGCGAGCTCGTGGGCGAGGACCCACAGTCGCATCTCGTCGATCGTGATGCTCCACTGCTCGGCGAACGCGTCGATGTTCCCGGGGACGAGCACGATCTCGGACCGCTCGCGCGGGATCGGCAGGTCGTGCAGCCCGAACACGCGCTGGGCGAGGGTCCCCACCATCGCACCGACGGTCATGCCGAGCATCGCGGGCGCCATCATCTTGCTGAGGCCCGCCATCATCCGCGCCATCGGATCGATGCTGTCGTCGTCATCACCGGGAGCGGTCCCGCCGAGCGATGTCGCCAGTTCGGTGAACAACGGTCGGTAGGCCTCGAGTGTCGCCTGGGCCCACTGCCCTCGCGTCACGAGCGACGGTTCGGGGAACGACGTCTCGAGCCCGGTGACGTCGTTGACGTGCATCCCGGCGATGCGGGCGAGGTCCGCGTAGGTGGCGCGCAGCGCCGGGTCGACGTTGTGCTCGGCGCTGCCACCGGTGGCACCGAGGTGGGCGAACTGTCGGGCCGCGTCCCAGTTCAGGGGGCCCTGGCCCGACAGCGCCTTGGCGAGATCGCCGAACAGCGGCAGGGCGGAGAACGGATCGTCGCCGGGTACGTCTGGGGGCACGTCGTCGGCCATGCCCCCGATGCTACGGGTCCCGGCCCGTCGCACGACACCGCGCCCCTCCCGCCCGTCCACCCGGGTTCGGCTCCCTCCGGCGTGGCGGACGTCCCGAGGGCCATTAGCGTCGGCCGGGTGACGTGTCGCCGGGTGATCGTGCGGGGCGCCGACGGCAACCTCGGGTCGCGGGTGCTCACCGGACTGGCGGCGCTCGACCGCGTTCAGGTCGTCGCGGCCTGGCCCGATTCGGACAGCCCGGAGGAGACGTGCCCGGCCGACGTCATCGTCGAGCTCGGGGTCGGTGATCACGACACCCGTGCCCGTCGTCGCGAGAGCGTCACGATCGGCGCCGCGGGATTGCTCGCCGAGGCGAACGCATCGGGCGCTGCGCACGTCGTGCTGGTGTCGTCGGCGATGGTGTACGGCGCTCAACCGAACAACCCGGTGCCCTTGACCGAGGACGCGGTCGTCCGACCCGATCCCGAGTTCGTGTACGCCCGACAGCTGGCCTCGGTCGAGGAGGTCGTGGAGGAGTGGCGGCTCGGTCGGCCCGGCCGCACCGTGGCCGTGCTCCGCCCGGTCGTCACGATGGCCGCCGACGGCACGTCGAACGTCGCCCGGGCGCTCGCCGCCGGGCTCGGCCAACGCTTCGCCGAGGACGATCCGGGCGCGCAGTTCGTCCACCTCGACGACGTCGCATCGGCGGTCGTGCTCGCGGTGGAGCGCCGCCTGGACGGCGTCTACAACGTCGCGCCCGACGGGTGGATCCCCGGCGAGCGGGTCCGCGCCCTCGCCGGTGAGACGCCGCGGGTCCCGCTGCCCGAGCGGGTGCGCGAGGTCGTCTCGGCCCTCCGCTGGCGATTCCAGCGCGGGCCGATCCCGCCCGGTCTGGTTCCGTACACCCGTGAGAGCTGGGTGATCGCGAACGACAAGTTGCGGGCGGAGGGCTGGCGGCCGACCATCACCAACGAGCAGGCGTACGTCGAGGGGACCGAGGCGCGCTGGTGGACGATGATCACACCGAAGCGACGTCAGGAGCTGTCGCTCGGCGCGCTGGTGCTGTCGGCCGCGGCCGGGGCCGCCGGGCTCATCAGTCTCGGGATGTGGATACGTCGTCGGCGGGCAGGGCGAGGTCGGCGCTGAGGTCGTCGATCGGGAGCAGCTGACTGCCGTCGTCGCCGTTCGTCAGCAGCCCGACGAGGTTGCCGTCGGCGTCGAGCACCGCCGTGCCGTCGACGACGGCGGCCGTCGCCGGGTCGACCTCGTCGAGGCGGTGCATCTCGATGTCGATCGGCTCGGCGGTCATCACGGTGACCATCTCGTCGTCGGCCGGCATGTCGGGTGCGACGGTGAAGCCGGTCGCCCGGTTCGCATCCTGGTCGAACCGGACGACGGCGAGGCCGGCACCGTCGCCGGCGTCGACGACGGTCGCCGTGGTCGACGATCCGTCGTGCAGGACGACCACGATCGACGCCGGTGTGTCGGTGCGCGGCGACTCCTCGCCGCGCTCGCCGAGCAGTGTCATCACCGCCTGGCTGGGCAGCACGGCGAGCCCGCCGTCCGCGAGACCGGTGGCGAGCGGGACGTCCGCGGCCCGGGGCTCGGGGCTCGTGGTCACCGGGCGACCACCGGCTCGCGTCAGATCGACTGCCCGCGTCCAGTCGGTCACCTGCGTCCAGTTGGTCGACGGCGCGCCCAGCGCTGCGGACGCGACCCGCTGCTCGACCGGTGTGGATCCCGCGACCGTCGGGTTGGGGACCCCGTTCGGGGTGAGCGACAGCACGACGACGCCCATCAACAGAATGGTCAGCGTTCCGCCCGCGAGCGCCGCGTTCCGGACCGACGAGGGCGGACGTTCGGTGCGGATCGCCTGCCGGGTGTCGGCGGCCACTTCGGACGGGTGGCGCCAGGAGCGTTCGTGCGGGGGTAAGGGTCCTCGCTCCACGAGTGCGAGATCGTAGCCGTCGATGGCTGCGAGCGGCCGTCGGGGGTCCGCTCCGGCCTGCGGACCCCCGAGATCTGCGCTCGCATCCGCAGGACGATCGCACGGCTACGATGCACTGTCGTGCGACCTCCTCTCGACGGCGACGACTGGCTCGCTCTCACCGAGTTGCCGCTCCCCGTCGGCGAGGCCTACGACTGGGCGGTCCGACCCGAGTGCGGTGCCGTCGTGGTGTTCAGCGGCACCGTGCGCGATCATGCCGAGGGTCGGCACGGCGTCAGCGAACTGACCTACGAGGCCTACGAGACCCAGGTCGTCCCCCGGTTGCGCGAGCTCGCCACCGAGGCCCGGACGCGGTGGCCGGCGGTCGGCCGGATCGTGCTCTGGCACCGGACCGGCCGTCTCGAGC
This sequence comes from Ilumatobacteraceae bacterium, assembly GCA_007122945.1. Classification (GTDB taxonomy): domain Bacteria; phylum Actinomycetota; class Acidimicrobiia; order Acidimicrobiales; family Ilumatobacteraceae; genus SKSP01. The sequence goes on from SKSP01000446.1 coordinate 6,776, forward strand.
TGGGTGACAGCTCGGTGATCGTGGTCGTCTCCGCCCCTCACCGCCCCGAGGCGTTCGCCGCGGCGCGCTTCGCGATCGACGCGCTCAAGGCGTCGGTGCCGATCTGGAAACACGAGGTGTGGGCCGACGGCGCCGACTGGGGGACCGATGCGGCGCCGCCCGTCGACGCCGCCTCGGTGCCGTCCCCATCGTCCGGGCCGTCGTCGGCGTCGGCGTCGTCGGCGTCGTCGGTGTCGTCGTCGGGGAGCGATTGAGTGGTCGTCGTCCTCATCGCGATCGTCGCGGTGATCCTGCTGATCGCCGTCGTGCTGCTGGTGCGCCGTCGTGAGCCGGACACGCTCGACTCGTTCCGGCGGCAGATCGACGCGTTGTCGCCCGAGGCGCGCCGCCCGGTCGTCGACCAGGTGCAGCAGATCGACGAAGCCGGCGACGCCGACGCCGTCACCGACGAACCGAGCGTCGCCGACGACGTGGACGACGTGAACGGCGCGGACGACGCGGCCGGCGACGACGGCGATCCGGACGAGGGGACGGAGGGCCGCGCCGATGGCACGTGACCTGGCGATCGACCTCGGGACCGCCAACACGCTCGTCTACATGAAGGGCCGTGGCATCGTGCTCAACGAGCCGTCGGTGATCGCCCTCAACCGGCAGACCGGCGAGGTGCTCGCGACCGGGCGCGAGGCGTGGCAGATGATCGGCCGGACACCCGGTTACATCGTCGCCGTCCGTCCGCTCCGCGGCGGTGCGATCACCGACTTCGAGATCACCGAACGCATGATCCGGCTGCTGCTGCAGCGGGTGGGGGTGAGCCGGTTCACGCGTCCGAAGGTCGTCATCTGCGTGCCGTCCGCGATCACCGAGGTCGAACGGCGCGCCGTGACCGACGCCGCTCGGCGGGCCGGGGCTGCCGACGCCAACCTGATCGAGCAGCCGATGGCCGCCGCGATAGGTGCCGATCTGCCGATCGACGAGCCCGTCGGCAACATGGTCATCGACATCGGCGGCGGTACCAGTGAGACCGCGGTCATCAGCCTGGGCGGGATCGTCGCGCTCGAGGCGGTGCGGGTCGGTTCGTTCGACATCGACGCCGCGATCCAGAACTACGTCCGCCGGGAGCACGGCATCGCCATCGGGGAGCGAACCGCCGAGGAGATCAAGATGGCGATCGGCTCGGCCGACCCGGCCCACGACGAGAGCCAGGCGGAGGTCCGCGGTCGCGACCTGATGACCGGGTTGCCCAAGACCGTGTTGCTCACGCCCGAGGAGATCCGTTACGCCATCGAGGACGTCGTGTCGTCGATCGTCGCGTCGGTGATCCGGTGCCTCGCCAAGGCCCCGCCGGAACTGTCACAGGACTTCCTCGTCCGCGGGATGTACCTGGTGGGGGGCGGCGGGCTGTTGCGCGGTCTCGCCGAGCGCATCGAGCGCGAGACACAGGTGCCGGTGCGCATGTCGAACGTGCCACTCGAGGCCGTGGTGCTCGGTGCCGGCCACGTGATCGAGCACTACGACGCGCTGAAGGGCATGTTCATGGGCGCCCGTCGCTGACGGGTTCAGTCGGCCGGTGCCGGCACGATGCGGTAGACCGGTCCGTCGTGCGACAAGACGTACAGCTCGAGGTCGGGGCCGGGGAGCACGGCCGTGACCCGATCGTCGAGGTCGCCGAGCAGCAGGTTGCGTTCGCCGACGAGGTCGAGTGCCCACACCCGACCGGAGCAGTAGTCGCTGTACACGTAGCCGCCGACGAGGTCGGGGATCGCCTCGCCGCGATACGGCGCCCCGCCGCTGATGGAGCACTCACCCTGGCTGTGGTCGTAGGTCAGCACCGGGTCGGTGTGTCCCTCCGGGTCGACGTCGGTGTTGAACCGTCGGGTGCCCTCGAAGGCGCTCCAGCCGAAGCTGAGCCCGGCGCCGGCGACGCCCTCGTCGGGGGCCGCGACGAAGTTGACCTCCTCGATCTCGTTCTGGCCGACGTCGGCGATCCAGAGGTCGCCGGTGACGGGGTCGAACTCGAACTTCCAGGGGTTCCGCAGCCCGATCGCGAACGTCTCGGGCACGGCGCCGTCGACGTCGAGGAACGGGTTGTCGTCGGGCACGGTGTAGGGGAGGGCGGCCGACGGTGTCGGGTCGATCCGCAGGATCGAGCCGTGCGGCGAGCGCAGGTCCAGCGCGAGCCGTTCCGGGTCGCCGCCCGAACCGCCGTCACCCATGCCGATGTACAGCAGGCCGTCGGGACCGGTGACGAGATGCCCGCCGTTGTGGTTGCCGAACGGCTGGTCGATCTCGAGCAGCACCCGCCCCGAGTCACGGTCGAACGTGCCGCCGAGATCCGATTCGTCGGCGTCGACGACGAACTCGGTGATGATCGTCGCGCCGGTCTCCCGATCACTGTGGTTCGTGTACGCCAGAGCTCCGTCGAGCGAGAACGTGAGGCCGAGCAGGCCGCGCTCGCCCTGGGCCGCCGTCCGGGCGGTCACGTCGAGGACGGTCCGGGTGCGACCGGAGTCCGGATCGACGGCCGTGACCCGCCCCGGTTGCTCGACGAGGTACAGCGTCGGGTCGTCCGGTCGTCGCGCGAGCCCGATCGGACGGTCGAGGCGTACGACCTCCGAGAACCGCACGTCGGGATCGCCGATCGGCGCAGGCGGTGCCGGCGGTTCCGGCGGTTCGGTGGCGGGCGGTTCGGTGGCGGGCGGTTCGGTGGTCGGGGGCCGGATCGGCTCTGGTTCGGTCGACTCCGGCCCGGTCGCGGTCGTCGTGGTGGTCGGCGCGGTCGTCGTGGTCGTCGTGGTGGTCGTCACGATGACCGCCGGACCGGGATCGTCGGGCTCGTCATCCGTGGCGACGTCGTCGCCGGCACACGCCACGAGCGCGATCACGACGATGGCCGCGAGGGCGACGACGCGATTCACGTACCGATCCTCGTCAGGCCTTCTTGCACGACGCTCACCGCGAGCCGACCGTCGGCGGTGTAGATCGCCCCGCCCGCGAGCCCGCGGGCCGAACCCGTCGACAGCGCTCGCTGGTCGTACAGCAGCCATTCGTCGGCCCGGAACGGCCGGTGGAACCACATCGCATGGTCGAGGCTCGCCATCTGCATCCCGGGGCTGTCCCACGCGAGACCGAAGGGCATCACCGTCGTGTCGAGCAGCGTCATGTCGCTGGCGTAGGTCACCACGCACGCGTGCAGCACCGGATCGTCGGGCAGCCGACCGGCGGCCCGCAACCACACGAGCTGCTCGCTCTGTATCGTCCCCTGCCGGCTGAACGGATCAGTGCCGACGTAGCGCACGTCGATCGAACGGGGTCGCTCGTACCAGTCGCCGAGCTTCTCGCGGTGCGGCGCCATCCGGGTCTTGAAGTCGGGGAGGGACTCCGGGTCGGGGATGTCGCGCGGCATCGGCAGCTGGTGATCGGGGCCCGTCTCCTCGTCGTGGAAGCTGGCCTGCAGGTTGAAGATCGCCCGGCCGTGCTGGATCGCCACGACCCGCCGGGTGGAGAAGCTGCGCCCGTCGCGGAGCCGGTCGACCTCGTACAGGATCGGGACGTTCGGATCACCGGGGAGCAAGAAGTAGGCGTGCAACGAGTGCACGTAGCGACCCGGCTCGTCGACGGTCCGGGCGGCGGCGACGAGTGCCTGGCCGGCGACCTGACCGCCGAACACCCGCTGTCGGTTCTCGTCGGGGGAGGTGCCCCGGAAGATGTTGACCTCGATCGCCTCGAGATCCAGCAACGTCACGAGATCGTCGAGCGCGGCTTGCACGTCGGCCATGTTGGCATGCTCGGCCCGCGCGTGGCCGGTCGTCCCGGCGTTCGGCCCCGGGGTACATTCCACCCGGTGGAGGTCCATCCCGCCCGATCCGACGCGAGCCCGTTCCGCATCCGTGCCGTGAACGCGCCACGGCACGCCCGCAACCCGATCCACACCGACGAGGGCGCCCGAGCCGCCGGCTACCCGGCTGCACTCGTCGCGGGCGTCACCACCTACGCGTATCTCACCCATCCGGTGGTGGAGGTGTGGGGGATGGAGTGGCTGCGTGCCGGCGGCGCCGAGGTGCGCTTCCGCTCGCCGGTGTTCGCGGACGACGAACTCGTGTGCACCCCTCGGTTCGAAGCCGACGGGACCATGGCCGTCGCGGCCACCGTCGGCGACGACCACACCGTGCGGGCGGAGATCACGGCGGTGTACCACGGACCCACCGCCTCCCCGCTGCGGTCGGGCGAGGACCTCGAGCCGGTGGAGGTGTCGCTCGCAGGCGAGTTCGGCGACCGCTACGGCGTCGACGTGGGCGATCCGCTCGACCTGTACACCCGGGAGGGCGTCGTGCACCCGGCGGTGTGGCCGGCGCTCGCCAACCACGTGGTGCACACCCAGGTGGCGCGCGGGTCGTGGGTGCACGTGCGCTCGGCGGTCGTCCACCACGCGGCCGTGCCCGTCGGCCGGCCCGCGGTCGTTCGCGCCGCAGTGGTACGGAGGTTCGAGCGCGGCGGCGAGCGCGCCGTGCTCGACGTCCGGGTCGAGGTCGACGACGAGCCGGTGGCGAGCATCGAGCACGAGGCGATCGTCGCCTTGCCCGCCACGTGAGTCTCACCGGCTGGCCGCGTGGCCGCGCCCGCGACGGCGGCGTCGATCGCATCCCGCTCCCGATCGACACCGGCGCGCTCTGGCTGTGCGGCAAGCACGCCATCGGCCCCGATCCGGACGGCCTGCTCGAACGGGTCGGGGCCACCACCGTCGTGTGCCTCACCGAGCGCCACGAACTGGCCGACCGGTACCCCGACTACGTCACCTGGCTCGACCGGCACCGCGACGGTCGGGCCGTGTGGTTCCCGATCCCCGACCTCCACGCACCCGCGCTCGACCGCATCGTTCCGCTGGTCGACCAGATGCACACGCGC
>SKSP01000257.1 GCA_007122945.1 Ilumatobacteraceae bacterium
CCACGACCACGACCACGACCGCCGTCGGGGTCGACACGAGCACGAGGAGAACGCCATGAGGGGAATCGTCTGGGACGGTCAGTTGAACATCCGCGACGACGTCGACACGACCGAACCCGGTCCGCGTGAGGTCGTCGTGCGCATCCATCACGCGGGGCTGTGCCACAGCGACGTCTCGGTGATCAACGGCACGATCCCGTTCCCGACACCGGTCGTGCTCGGGCACGAGGGTGCGGGGGTCGTGGAAGCGGTCGGCTCCGCGGTGTCCAAGGTGCGCGTCGGCGATCACGTCGTGCTCACCACCCTCGGCAACTGCGGACAGTGCTCGGCGTGCGACCGCGGCGAGGCCACGCTCTGCAAGTCGTCGTTCGGCGCACTCACCCAACGGTTCGAGATCGGCGGCGAGCCCGTGTACGGGTTCGCGAACACCGGGGTGTTCGCCGAACGAACCGTGGTGAACGAGCACCAGGCCATCGTGATCGATCCGCGCGTGCCGCTCTCGTCGGCGTGCCTGATCGGCTGTGCAGTGGTCACGGGCGCCGGCGCCGTCCTCAACCGGGCGCGTGTGCGACCTGGCGAGACGGTCCTGGTGATCGGAGCCGGCGGCATCGGCCAATCCGTCATCCAGGCGGCACGGATCTCCAACGCGTCCCGGATCGTCGTCGCCGACACCAACCCGCGCAAGCGCGCCGTGGCCGAAGCGTTCGGCGCGACGGACTTCATCGATTCGAGCGAGGCGCCGGATCTCGTCGCTGCCGTCAAGGAGCTCGGTCTCTCCGACGGCGTCGACCACGCGTTCGAGTGCGTGGGGCACCCCGACCTCGTCCGCGTCGCGATCGACGCCCTCGACTGGGGCGGGACCTGCACGCTCCTCGGCGTGCCGCGCCTCGGGACGGAGGCCAGCTTCATGATCGCCGGTCTCTACAACAACAAGTCCATCCTCGGCTGTCGATACGGAGCCACACGCCCGCACCACGACATCCCGCTGATCGTCCAGCTGTACCTCGACGGGCGCTTCCAGCTCGACGAGATGGTCAGCCGCAACTACGACCTCGCCGACATCGGCGACGCGATGTCCGACCTCGAGGCCGGCGAACTCAACCGCGGGGTCCTCGACCTTGCCTGATCGAACGCCCACACGGGGAGGGAGACGCCGATGACCACCACCGACGAGAGCCAGGCGCGACCGTTGCCGCCGATTCCCGTCCCCGACGAGTTGAGCGCCGAGTTCTGGCGGCTCGCGGCGGAGGGGGTCCTCGCCACGCAACGCTGCACGGCCTGCGGGTGGCGCGCGTACCCGCCGAGGATGGTCTGCGTCGGTTGTCACGCCGATCCACCCGGCTTCGAGTGGGCGCCGGTCAGCGGACGGGGCCGGCTCGCGACGTGGACGATCATCCGCGATGCGCTGCTCCCCGGCTTCGCTCACCTGACGCCGTACGTGGTCGCCGAGGTCGAGCTCGAGGAACAGGACGGGTTGCGGGTCGTCGCCCGACTGCACGACGTGCCGGAGGACGCGCTCGCGATCGGGCTCCCGCTCACGGTCCAGTTCGTCGACGGCGGCGAGGGCACGGCGATCCCCGTCTTCGCGAGGGCTGACTCGTGAGCGGCCGATTCCGCGCCGCTGGCGAGGTGGCGATCGTCGGGTTCGCGCACAGCCCCATCCAGCGCGTGGCCGACGACCCGCTCGGGGTGCTGACACTCCGGACCATCCGCGAGGCCGTCGCCGACGCCGGGCTCGACATGACCGCGATCGACGGCTTCACGACGGGCGCGCTCTTCCCGTCCTCCGGCGGACGGCCGCTCCGGGACGGCATCGAGATCGTCACGTCCGACTGGATCGTCGACCAGCTCCACGTGCAGCCCCGTTGGCTGTGCGGCTTCCAGGGGCTCGGCCAGATCTGCGGCTCGGTCATCCTCGCCACCGAGGCCATCGCCAGCGGCGCGGCCGACTACGTCGTCGTCCACCGGGCGATGTACAACCCGCCCGGCCGCTACCACGCGAACCCGATGACCCACGCCTCGGGCGGCGATCAGTGGAGCGCCCCCCACGGCTTCTGGGGCCCACCGACGCACATGGCGCTGACCTACACGGAGTACCAGCAGCGCTACGGGGCGACACGCGAGCACATGGCCACGGTCGTCGTGGGCGGGCGCGCCGCCGGCTCGCAGAACCCCTGGTCGCACTGGTACGACCGGCCGCTCACGCGCGACGAGTACCTCTCCGCACGCATGATCGCGGAGCCGATGTCGATGCTCGACTGCGACATCCCCGTCACGGGTGTCGGCGCCTTCGTGCTGACCTCGAAGGAGCGGGCTCGCGACCTCCCCCACAAGCCGGTGTACGTCGCCGGGTACGCGCAGGGCCGCAGTCAGTCCGTCAACGGTGTCCCTCCCTGGCGCCTCGACGACGTCGAGGAGGGCGGGCGCGCCGTCGGTCGCATCCTGTGGGAGAACACCGGGCTCGGACCGGACGAGATCGACGTCCCCCAGGTCTACGACGCGTTCTCACCCTTCGTGTACCTCTGGCTCGAAGCGCTCGGGTTCTGCGAGCGCGGTGAGGGCTTCGAGTACGTCCAGGACCCCGGTACCAGCCCGGGGCTCACGTTCCGCACCGGGGGTGGCGCGATCGGCAACGGGCGCATGCACGGCGTGCCCCAGATGCTCGAGTGCTACCTCCAGCTCGCCGGCCGGGCGGGGGATCGCCAGCTCGCGGGCGTCGAGACCGGGATCGCCTGCCAGGCGGCACCGAGCGTGGGCGGCGTCGTCGCCTACTCGACATGACGCCCCCCGAACCGACACGACACGAGACGGCCCTCGGCACCGACATGTCGGCGAGCGTCACGAACACCACCCATCGAACCGACCGGAGGTCACATGCAGCTCCACCTCGATGACGATCAATCGATCTTCGTCGACACGACTCGGCGCTACCTCGCCGATACGTCCGACATCGCGACCATCCGAGCACTCGCCGAGACCGAGCGCGGGTTCGACGCCGACTGGTGGGCTCGGGGCGCCGAGCTCGGCTGGACCTCGCTCCTCGCCCCCGAACGGATGGGCGGTGGCGGCGTCTCCGACGACGCCGTCTCGGACCTCGCCCTGATCGCCTTCGAGCGCGGCCGGCTCATCGCCCCCGGTCCGTTCGCCAGCGTGAACGCGGTCGTCGCGGCGCTCGCCACGTCCGACGCGCACGACGACCTGCTGGCGCGACTGATCGCCGGCACGTCCGTCGCGACCCTCGCGGCGAGCGAGCGCGGTGTGCGTTGGCCGGGACCGGGTGTCACGACGAGCCTCTCGACGGTGGGCGACGCCGTCGAGATCACGGGCGAGAAGATCACCGTCGAGTCGGCCGCCGTGGCCGAGGCATTCGTCGTGCTCGCCGCCGGGCCCGAGGGCGATCGGCTCGTCGTCGTCCCGGCCGACGCCGACGGCGTGGAGATCGCTCCTCGCCGTTCGCCCGACCTCGTCCGGCGCTTCGCCGACGTCACGTTCCGCGACGTCCGGATCGGGCGCGACGCGGTGCTCGAGCTGGAGCGCTCCGATCTCGAGCGCGTGCTCGACATCGCGACGGTGCTCCAGTTGGCCGAGACCGTCGGCGTCCTCGATCGGGTGCTCGAGTTCACCATCGAGTGGGCCTCCGACCGCTACAGCTTCGGGCGACCACTGTCCAGCTATCAGGAGCTCAAGCACCGCTTCGCCGACATGACGCTGTGGCTGGAGGCCTCCAAGGCCACGGTCACCGAGGCGGCCGCGGCGGTCACGAAGCAGCCGGAGCAGGCCGGACAGTACGTCAGCGCCGCCGCCTCGTACGTCCACGAGCACGGCCCCGAGCTCGTGCAGGACTGCGTCCAGATGCACGGGGGCATCGGCGTCACCTGGGAGCACGACATCCACCTCTATCTCCGACGCGTGACCCTCAACTCGCTGACCTGCGGGACCGTTGCCGATCACCGGGAACGGCTCGCCTCGATGATCCTCGAAGGAGCAGGCCGATGAGCACGACCGTGAGCCACGACATCGACCGCGTACCCGATGCCGCGGAGCTCGAGCGCTACCGCGCCGAGGCCCGGGAGTGGCTGGCCGAGAACATGCCGCCGCTCGATCCGCGCGCCGATCCCAACCAGCAGACGAAGGAGCACGTCAAGGACCTCGCTCGACGGCTCCACTCGGGCGGCTACTCGGGCATCTGCTTCCCGCGAGAGGTGGGCGGTGCGGGCCTGACGCGCTCACACCACCGCGTGTTCTGCGAGGAAGCCGCGGACTACGAGCTGCCGATCTACCTCGGCACCCCAGGTCTGTCCATCATCGCGCCACCGATCATGGAGTTCGGCACCGAACAGCAACGCGAGCACGTCGCAGCGATGTTGCGTGGTGAGCGCCTCTTCGTCCAGATGATGTCCGAGCCGACGGGCGGATCGGACATGGCCGGGGCACTCACCCGCGCCGAGCGCGACGGGGACGTCTGGGTGCTCAACGGCTCCAAGATCTGGAGCTCGGGTGCCTCGCGTGCGGACTGGGGGCTCGTCCTCGTGCGCACCGACTGGAGCGTCCCGAAGCACCGCGGTCTCAGCATGTTGCTGCTCGACCTCTCGCTCCCCGGCGTGACCGTGAACACGATCAAGATGGTCGACGGGAGCGAGGAGTTCTGCGAGGAGTTCTTCGACGACGTCCAGGTACCGCACGAGTGCATACTCGGCGAACCGAACGACGGGTGGACGGTCGCCAACCGGCTCCTCTTCCACGAGCGCCAATCCGTCGGCGGTGGCTCGCCGTACCACTTCAACCGGCCCAAGTCGGCCCGATCGTCGGCACGCGGCAGCGACCTCGTGGGCATCGTCGGGCGCAACGGCCGCGAGGCCGACCCGGTCGCCCGCCAGCTGATCGGCGAGGCGCACGCCAACGAGCTCGTCGGCCGACAGCTGATCAGCCGCGTGAGCGACGCCGTCGCGAGCGGCGTCCTGCCCCCGATCGCCGGTTCGCTCCTGCGGCTGAACACCGGCGTCACCGCCATGCGCAGAGGTTCGATCGCGCTGGGGCTGGCCGGGACCGAGGGCGCGACCTGGGAGGACGGCGACGACGCCGACCACCCGGCCGACCAGTTCATCCTGCGGCAGGCCTCGTGCATCGGTGGCGGAACGACCGAGATGCAGCGCAACCTGATCAGCGAGCGGCTGCTCGGCATGCCGCGGGAGCCGGCGGCCGACAAGGATCGTCCCTTCAACGAAGTTCGGCGCAGCCGACGAGAGGAGAACACACGATGACCAACTACGACGACCTCACACTGGTCAACGTCACCCGCGAGGGCCACGTCGGTGTGGTGGCGCTCAACCGACCCGATGCGCGCAACGCGATCAACGGCGAGCTCGGCGATCAGTTCCACGAGGCCCTGCGGCGGGTCGCGAACGACGATTCGATGCGCTCGATCCTCATCCGGGGCGAGGGCAAGTCGTTCTGCGTCGGCGGCGACGTGAAGATGTTCAACGAGCAGGCCAGCGGGCCGAGCGACGTCAGCCCCACGAAGCGCGTGACGAACCTCCTGCACGGGACCGAGGTGATCGACCTCCTGCTGGCGATCCCGCAGCCGACCGTGTCGGCCGTGCAGGGCCACGCCATGGGTCTCGGTTCGACGATCGCGATGTTCTGCGACGTGATGGTGGTCGCCGACGACGCGAAGATCGCCGACACCCACGTCAACGTCGGCCTCGTCGCGGGCGACGGTGGCGCCGTCACGTTCCCGCTGATGATGCCGTTCGGGGCGGCGAAGTGGTACCTGATGACGGGTGACCGGATCAGCGGCGAAGAGGCCGTGCGGCTCGGGATGGCGCTCCGGTCGGTGCCCGAGGACCAACTGCTCGACACGGCGATGGAGCTCGCCGGGAAGCTCGCCTCGATGCCGCCGCTCGCCGCGCAGGGCACCAAGGCGACGCTGAACCGGATCGTTCGCAACCGCATGGACCAGGTGCTCGAGTTCGGCCTGTTGTTCGAGGGGGCGACCTTCCTCAGCGAGGACCACAAGGAGGCCTCGTCGGCGTTCGTCGAGCGCCGCGAGCCGAACTTCACGGGGCGCTGACGCGGCCGCCGGTTCCGACGTCGCCGGTTCAGTCGTCGCCGGGGACGTTCAGCGTCCGGTCGGGGAACTGCGATTCCAGGAGGCGCCGGAAGCCCTCCTTCCAGCCGACCTCGGCGCGCCCCAGGACCTGGTGCATCCTGGTCGTGTCCATCGTGTTCGACGGATAGGTGTCCTCGGTCCACTTGAAGATCGGCTCGACGCCGAGCAACTCCCCCGCGTAGGTGCAGTACTCGTCGATGCTGACCGGGTCGTCCCCGCAGAAGTTCGTCACCACGGGCGGGACCTCGCCGCGTTCCATGGCGACGATCGCGAGCCGGACGGCGTCGTCGACCCACATCACCGAACCCTTCCGGGGTTCGGCGGGGTTCACCCAGATCTCCTTGCCCCTGAGCATCCGGTTGATCCGCACCATCGGGCCGGTTGCGTCGGGTCCGTAGACGGCGCCGATCCGCAGGATGATCGTCGGGATGGCGTGCTTCGTGGCGAGGTACGTCACGAGCTGCTCGGCGGCGATCTTCGACAAGCTGTACGCAGGGATCGGTGCGCCGTAGTCGTCGGTCTCCTTGACGGGGTGCGGCTGGTGGGCGTACACGCCGCCGGTCGAGCAGAACACGAACGTGCCGACGTCACGGCAGTGGTCGAGCAGCTTCCCCGTGCCCTGGACGTTGACCTCGAACGTGTACGCCATGTCGTTCTCCGACGCCATCGCCACCATGGCGCCGGCATGGAACACGCAGTCGAAGTCGGTGGGCAGGTCGTCGAGCGGATCGGTCGCGAGGTCCTTCTTGACGCACGTGACGCCGAGCTCCTCCAGCATGGTGCGTTGGGCCGGATCACTGAACCGCGCGAGGCCCCAGACGTCGTTGTGGGGTGCGAGCTCCCGCACGATCGGAATGGTCAGGTGTCCCGCCGGACCGGTGATCAGGATCTTCTTGTCGCGCATCGCGCCCTCCCAGTGAGTGGATCCCGGTGAGTGGACCCCAGTGACGTGACCCCGGTGAGTGGACGAGGGCGACGGAGCGAGGTCGACCCCCATCGGTCCTCGGTCGTTCGGACCACTGTTCCACGGGGGTCGGGAGCGCGCCAAGCCCACGCATCCGGCCGGCTCGTCGGATGTCACTGATCGGCACGTGCGGGTCGACCACCCTTGACGGTCGACCAAACGGTTGGTAGTACGGTGACGCCGTCGCGGCCCGTGGCCGCCATGATGTCTCGTGTGATGCGAGCCGCCACAGCGAGCGGTCTGAAGGGAGCATGACCATGAAGTTCGGTTTGTCGATGTTCGGACTCAGTCCGCGTTACTACCCGGAGGTCGCCGCGGCGGCGGAGGCGAACGGCTTCGAGTCGGTGTGGGTCCCCGAGCACCTGGTCCTGCCCGCCGAGATGCCGCCCACGTACCTGTACACCGAATCGGGGTTCCCCCCGATCGACCCCCGAACACCGATGTTCGATCCGTGGGTCGTGCTCGGCGCGGTGGCGCAGGCGACCTCGACGATCCGCCTCGCGACCAACGTGTACATCTTGCCTCTCCGTCATCCGATCGTGACGGCGCGTGCCGTCACCACGCTCGACCGGGTATCGGGCGGACGGGTCACCCTCGGTATCGGCGTCGGCTGGCTCGAGGAGGAGTTCGAGCTCGTCGAGCAGGACTTCAAGAACCGTGGGAAGCGGACCGACGAGATCATCCCGTTGCTGCGCACGATGTGGTCACGCGACGTCGACGTCATCGACCACCACGGCGAGTTCTACGACATGGCTCCGTTCGTGTTCATGCCCAAGCCCGTGCAGAAGCCGGCCATCCCCATCGAGGTCGGCGGCGCCTCGAAGGCCGCGCTGCGGCGAGCCGGACAGCTCGGGGACGGCTGGATCGAGATCGGGGCCCGGGAGCCGGGCATGCTCGAGGAGATGATCAGCACCGTGCAACGACACCGGGTCGAGGCCGGGCGTGAGAACGAGCCGTTCGAGTTCACGTGCGGTGTCGGGCGGAGGCTCGACGACGCGGAGCGCGCCCGAGAGATGGGCGTGACACGCATCAACCTCGGACCAGCTCCCCACGGCAACGTGCTGGACGACCCGTCGAAGCCGCACGCCATGCTGAGTGTGAACGACTTCACCGACTTCACCGCCCGCTACGCGGACGAGGTGATCGCCAACCTCGACTGACGGGGCCGGCGGTCTCAGGGGTACCGGGTGAGCGTCTCGACGCGCTCGTCGTCGCCCTCCCAGAACGTCGCCCACGTCGGGTTCAGCTGGGGGAGGCGGGGCACGCGGCCCTCCCACCCACTCGGCGTCCAGTCCGGCCCGCGCGGCTGGTCGTCGTACTCGGTCGAGTACCAGCTCTCGGGCTTGCGCCGGACGAAGTACCACGTTCCGTCGCGCCGCTCGTAGGTGTCGAACATGCACAGCATGCCGACCACCCATCGGTCGCCGACCTCGTGCTCGGCACGCATCATCACCCGACCCGACGCGTGGTCGTCGTCGATCAACTCGAACGTGTGCCCGACGACGTGGTGAACGGTCCGGTAGAACTGACGATGCACGATGTTGTAGGAGTCGCGAAGCGCGTCACGACCCACGCCGAACCGCCCGCAGTCGACATCGTCCACGAACATCTCCACCAACCCGTCGAGGTCCCGGGCGTCCGCAGCGAACGCGTAGGCGTTCGCCAGTCGCGTGAGCGCGAGCTCGCTCTCCACTCGGTCGAGCCGCGCCGCGAGGCGCTCGCACGTCGCGCGGAGCTGCTGGAGGTCGTCCCCTGGTACATCGCTCAACGTCGTCTCCTCTCACCACTCGGCCACGGTAGTCGACGTCGATGTCCGTCGACCCGGGGCGCGCGGTCACCGCTCGTCGGGGACCGGAACGTCGCCGACGTGCCCCTCGGCCGTGACGCGGCGACGGGCGAACTTCCACACGCCGTCGCGAGCCTCGTACCGGTCGAAGTAGCGGCCCCAGTGGTCGAGGCCGTGCGGCATGACCACGCTGAAGTAGCAGTAGCCCCGGGCGTGGGCCTCGTCGTCGACGTCGATCACCAGCGTGGACACCGAGTGACGCACGTAGTGGGGTGCCGTTGCTCGGTGCTCCCCCCGGCCCTCCGGCCTCCACCGTTCCGCAGCTCCGGTGAAGATCGTGCGGATCTCGTCGATCCCGCGCTTCACGACCGGGCCGTCGGGGCCGCCGGTCTCCATCTCGGCGTCCTCCCAGAAGAGCGCCATCACCTCGTCGAAGCGACCCGAGTCGCCGCTGGCGTTGTACCGCGCCACCAGATCCCGGATCTGTTCCCTCGCTGTGAGCTCCCAGTCGTACATGGCAGGTTCTCCTTCCCGCCGGGGCTCGGCGGCATCGTCGGACGGATCATCGTTCCATCTCTCCGTCATCCGTCTCTGCATCGTCGAGCGACACCCGCTCGAGGGGTACAGTGGCGCAGCGCAACCATTTCCGGACCACCCAAGGATCGATGACACAGTTCGACAAGACCCTGATGCGGATCGCGGCCGCCTGGCGGGATCTCCGACGTACCCGGCCGCGTCGATGGTCGGTGCCACTCCCACTCGGCCAGATCGACACGTTGGACATCATCGCGAACCGCGGCCCGTGCAGCATGCTCGCGGTCAGCGAGGCGTTGCGGATCGACGCGTCCACGGCGACGCGCGCCGTCGAACCGCTCGTCAAGGCCGGGCTCGTGCAGCGGCGCCGCTCCGAGCGAGATGCGCGCACGGTCCTCGTCGAGCTGACCGCCGACGGCAAGAGCGTCGAACGGACGCTCACCCGGGAGCGCCTGGACAACGTCGAACAGCTCCTCGCCGGCTTCGATCCCGAAGAGCGCGAGTTGCTGGCCGACCTGCTCGAGCGGCTGGTCTCCGCCGTGTACGCGGACCAGGGCGAGGCTCACGACGGCACCTCCGACGAACAGGCGCCGAGAACCGTCGCGGCCGGCGACTGAGGCCGCCGACCGCGGCGTCGCCCGAAGGTCCGGATCACTCCTCGCCCTCGAGCGACACGCGCAGCGAACCGAGCACGCGTCCGACGCAGACGTAGAACGACGCCGTCAGCACGATCTCCAGCGCACCGCGATCACCGAAGGCGGTGTGCATCGTCGCCCATTCGTCGTCGTCGATCGACTCGGCACGGGCAATTCGATCCGCCACCGCGAGTGCAGCACACGCTTCGTCGGAGTACGTGCCCGACGGTGCGGCGCGCCAGTCCGGCAGACATCGGATCTGCACGTCGTCGACGCCCGCGTCGATCGCCATGGGGAGGTGCTGCGCGTACTCGTACTCGACGCCATCGAGGTGCGCGATGCGCAAGATGACGAGCTCGCGGATCGATCTCGGCGTGAGGCAGTCGTGACGCAATGGCCACGCGAACGCGATCCATGCCTCGAGCAGCTCCGGCGCGTGACCCAGCGTGCGGTAGAGGTTCGACAGACGGCCGACGCTCGCACGCGACCGCTCGAACACCGTGCGCAACCGCGGGTCGTCCGAATCGGCATCGACGAGGGGCAGACGCGGGATCTCCGGCATCGAGGGTCTCCTGGCGTGGGACGGCGCGCGAACGCGCGGGACGGGACGTGGGCCGAAGGCGGCACGGACCAGGCGTGAGCCACCGGCGCCTGCCTACACTAACTCAAACAATCGTTTGGTGGAGGTCGCTGACCGACCAGCGACCGCGATCCACCCCGACCGGAGGGAACCTGACATGACGGTGAGCGATCTGGCCGATGCACTGCGACTCGAGCCGACGGGAACCAACACGTACCGAGCCCACAACTACGAGCTGGGCGAACGCGGCGTGGTCTTCGGTGGCCAACTGATCGCACAGCTGATCGCGGCGGGTGCGACCGTCGACGGATCCAAGCGCGTGAAGGCAGCCAACGCGATCTTCGCGCGCCCGGTGATGGTCGCCGACCCGGTCGAGCTGCGCGTCGACGTGCTCCAGGCGGGGCGTACGTTCGCATCCGCCACCACGTCGCTGTGGCAGGACGGCAAGGAACGCGCCCGGGCGCTGATCCTCCTCACCGCCGAGGAACCCGACATCATCCGGCACGCCTCGCCGTTGCCCGACGTCGCACGGCCCGACGAGACGGCAGCCGGCGCCAACCCCGACGTCCGCATCGTCGACGGCATCGACATCCTCGACCCCGATGTCGTGGCCGATCCCGCCGTCGATGTCTGGTTCCGGCGCTCGGGCGGGATCGACGGCGCCGATCGTGTCGCCGTCCAGCAGGGCCTGCTCGCGCACGCGTCGGCGAGCTACCTGATCGGTGCCGCGATGTTGCCCCACCCCGGCATGGGACAAGCCGCGTCGCACGCCGCCTTCTCGACCGGGATCATCGCCCACACCATCAGCTTCCACGAGACCGTCGACATCGGCGACTGGCACCTGCTCTGCAGCCGCAGCACGTACGCGGGCAACGGCCGGACGTACGGAACCGGTGAGGTGTTCCACGAGGGCGGACAGCTCGTGGCGTCGTTCTCGCAGGAGAGCATGGTCCGGCACTTCCCCGAAGGGGTCTCACCCGAGGGCCAGGAGTCGACGATCCTGTAGAGGCTCGCTGCGGCGGGCGAGCGAGCCACCACGCGAGCCACCACGCGAGC
>SKSP01000500.1 GCA_007122945.1 Ilumatobacteraceae bacterium
AGCTCGGGTGCGAGGTGGAGCATGATCGAGGTCTCGTCGGTGCCGCCGTGGATCCCCATGCCCAGCTCCGATGCCGGTGACGAACCGCCCTGGTCGGTGGGGAGTCCGGGGTGGGCGAGGAACGTCATCAGGCCGTGGGCGAGCCGGAGCTCGCGGTTGGCGACGCCGACCAGCGCCGAGTTGCCGCCGTGGCCGTTCAAGAAGACGAGCTTGCGGGCCGGCGTCGTGGCGACGCACCGGCCGATGTCGTCGAGCACGGCGAGCAGCGTGGTCGCCGACAGCCAGATCGTCCCCGGCGCCCAGGCGTGCTCGTTCGACTTCGTGTAGGCGAGCGGGGGCAGCAGCCACACGTCGAGCTCCTCGCCGACCCGCTCGGCCGCGGCCGTCGCCACGCGATCGGCGATCAACAGGTCGGTGTTGAACGGGAGGTGGGGGCCGTGCTGCTCGACCGCGCCGAGCGGCTGGACGAGGACGGACCCCCGATCGAGCACCCGGGCGATGTCCGGGCCGCGCAGGTGCGTCAGGTTCCTCGTCGCGGGCACAGCCGCACACTACCGCTCCCCGTGAGGGACAATTGGCCCGATGAGCGACGACGCCCGCCCCCCGGAGCCCCCCGACTCGGGGGAACGACTCGACGCGATCGTGATCGGCGCCGGCCACAACGGCCTGATCACCGCCGCCTACCTCGCCCGCGCCGGGATGCGCACGCTGCTGCTCGAGGCGCGCGAGGACGTCGGCGGGACGGCCGCCAGCGAGTCGTTCGGGGGCGGCACGGTGAACATCTGCAACTGCGACCACCTGACGTTCCGAACCACGCCCGTGATGGACGAGTTGGGGCTCGCCGAGTTCGGGCTCGAGTACATCGACGTCGACCCCGGACAGCACGCGATGGCCTGGGCCGGCGGTCCCGCCTGGTCCGGCCACCATTCGCTCGATGCCGCGCTCGACTCGCTGCGAGCGACGTTCCCCGACGAGGTCGACGGCTACCGTCGGTACGTCGCCGCCGCCCGCCCGGCCGTCGAGTTGGTGCTGGCCGCCGCCGCCGATCCACCGGACCCGATCGGCCTGACCCGGCACGCCCTGCGCCGCCGTCTCGCCGGCGTCCCGACGCTGCTGCGCTGGAGTCGCAAGAGCGCCGCCGACGTGATGCGTTCGTTCTTCCGGCACGATGCACTGCTCGGTCCGGCGATGGTGACCGGTCCGATGGTCTGGGGGATCAGCCCGGAGTTCCCCGGCACCGGGCTGGGCGCCCTCACCTACGCGATGCGCCACGCCACCCGGGTCGGTCGGCCGGTGGGCGGCAGCGGCATGGTGCCCCGATCGCTGCAGCGTGCCTTCGAGCACCACGGGGGCGTGCTGCGGACCGAGAGCCGGGTCGACCGGATCCTCTGCGAGCCCGACGCCCGCGGCGGTGCCGTCCGTGGCGTCGCGCTCGACGACGGCACCGAGTTCGCCGCACCGGTCGTCGTCTCCGCCTGCGACCCGCAACGCACCTTCCTGTCGTGGCTCACTCCTCCGCCGTCGGCGGCCCGCGATCTCGTCGAGCGGTG
This sequence comes from Ilumatobacteraceae bacterium, assembly GCA_007122945.1. Taxonomy (GTDB): domain Bacteria; phylum Actinomycetota; class Acidimicrobiia; order Acidimicrobiales; family Ilumatobacteraceae; genus SKSP01. Next base: position 1,551 of record SKSP01000500.1, read on the forward strand.
GCGCGGCGTCCCCCACGAGCAGGGGTACGAGTCCAAGATCGACGCGATCGTGAGCGAACCACCGGTCCTGACGGCGCTCGGTGCAGCCCCGGCGGCCACCGCGGTGGTCGCCCCCAGCCTCGGCGAGATCCACCGCGGGCACGGCCTGATGGCCCGCGGTGAGGTGCTCGACCGACCCGGGTTCCTCGTGAACGTCCCCTCGCTCCTCGATCCGACGATGGCACCGCCCGACGGCGGTCACGTGTTCAGCCTCGAGGCGCTGTTCACGCCGTACGGCCTGCGCGGTGGGTGGCTCGGTTCACCCGAGCCGTGGCGCTGGCTGGAGCGCTTCGCCGAGCTGTGCGAACCCGGTTTCCTCGACGGCATCGTCGAGTGGCGGGCGATGACACCGGACGTGTACGAGCGTGACTTCAACCTCCCCGCCGGGCACGCCACGAGCTTCGCCGGCGGTCCGCTGGCAGCGTTCCGCAACCGACACCCCGAGCTGACCAACTACGAGACCGACGTGCGCGGGCTGTACCTGACCGGGGCGGCCACGTTCCCGGGCGCCGGGATCTGGGGGGCGAGCGGCCGCAACTGCGCCACGGTCGTGCTCGCGAGGGAATAGCCTGGATGCCACGGTCGTTGGACCGACCACCATGTTCGCCGGATCGCTGAAGCTCGGACGGATCTCGGGGATCCGCGTCAACCTGCACTGGAGCGTCGCGCTCATCGGGGCGCTGCTCGGCGTTGGCCTCGCACCGGCGCTCGGCTGGCCGGCGGCCACCATCGCGATCGTCGCCTTCCTCGGGTCGATCCTCGCCCACGAGATGGCCCACGCGCTCGTCGCCCGCCGCTTCGACGTCGGCACGCAGTCGATCGAGCTGTGGGCGCTCGGTGGCATCGCCCGCCTCGACCGTGAGGCGTCCACGCCCCGAGCCGAGGGCTGGATCGCCGCCGCCGGACCGATCGCCAGCTTCGCCCTCGGTGCCGTCGGCATCGCGGCATGGCTCGCGCTCGGCGGCACCGACGCGACGAGTGGGGCGATCCGCGTGCTGTTCTGGCTCGGGTTCGTGAACGTGCTGCTCGGCGCGTTCAACCTGCTGCCCGGCGCTCCCCTCGACGGCGGGCGTCTGGTCAAGGCCGTCCGCTGGCGGATGCACGGCGACCGCTACCGGGCGACGCGCGACGCCGGCCAGGCCGGCAGCTACCTCGGCTGGGGGCTCGGCGGCCTCGGTCTGTGGCTGACCCTCAGCGGGCGACCCGGCATCTGGCTCATCATCACCGGCGTGTTCATCGCCGTGAACGCCCGAGCCGAGATCATGTCGTCGTACGTCTCCGAACGACTCGACGGCGTGACCGTACGCGACCTCACCTGGTTCGGTCTCGCCGCCGCCGGGGTCGACATGGACGCCGACTCGATGCTCTGGCAGCGCCAGCGCCTCGGCGACGCCGGCGCCGTGGTGGTGCAGGGCCCCGACGGCCGACCCGAGGGTCTGGTGCTCGAGGACCAGCTGTGGGCGATCCCGGCCGAGCAACGTCCATGGGTGATGCTGACCCAGCTGATGATCCCGTTCGACCGGCTCGCCCGGGCGGCACCCGACGAGGACCTGTCGAACGTG
>SKSP01000140.1 GCA_007122945.1 Ilumatobacteraceae bacterium
ACCGCGCCGGCGACATCGCCTCGTACGACGAGTCAGCACCGCCGTTACAACGTCGGCACGCCAACGTTTCGCCCGCAGCACGCGCGGGTACGCGTCGAACCCAGCAAGCGACAGCATGGAGAACCATCATCATGAGCAACGACCGCACCGAATCGTTCGGCGAGCCGGGAGCCGACCGGGAGCCGACCGCAGACGAGGAGAAGGCGGCCGAACGAGCGGCCGAGAACCTCGATGTCGACGAGGTCGGCGAGCACTACGAGGAGATGACCGAGCGCGGCGCCCACCAGAAGGGTGAGGGCGAGATCGCCCCGTGACCACGTCGCGGGCGACCTTGGCGATGATCCCCGCCGACGACGCTCCGCACCAGCAGCGCGCCACCGGTCGCGCGTGACGACGACCTGGTCCGCTCCGTCAAGCAGGGCTCCGTCAAGCAGGGAGGAAGCCGCCGTACGGGCTGGGGGTGAGGTGCTGGCGCAGCGGGAGGTAGTGCTCGTGCTGGAGGAGCGCGGCGAGCTCGGCCCGACTTGCGACATCGAACGCCAGGTAGACGGCCTTGCGATGATCGTTCACCGTGTGTTCGGAGATGCCGAGCTCGCGGGCGATCTGGGTCATCGAGCGGCCGAGGAGGAGCAGACCGAGCACCTCGCGCTGGCGTGGGGTCAGACCGTAGGCCTCGATCATCATCGAGCCCAGGTGCGGCTTGCGGGCCCGATCGACGATCACGGCGACGTGACCGTCATCCGCGACGAGCGATGCCGCCGTGAGGGTCAACATCGTCGAGCGATCGATCGACACGAGGGTGCGCGCCCCCTCCCACTCGGGTCGCGAGCGCAGTGCCGCAGCAGTCGCCGCCGCGGCCGTGACCAACGTGTGCCCACCCACGTCCAGCCACCGGTACGCCGGGTCCGTCAGCGCGGTGACACGCCCGTCGACGTCGATCCGGAGCACCCCCGGCGGATCATCGAGCCCTTCGGGCTGGTGCGCCGCACCACGTAGCAAGGCGATGCGGACGGCATCGGCGACCCACCGGGAGAGCTCCTCGAGACGGGTCGCGTCACCAGCGGTGAAGGTGCCGTCGGTGCGGTACATCGCCACCATGGTCCAGGCGACGCCCCCGGCCCACATCAGGCCGCGCAGCTCGTCGGTGAGCCCGAACTGTTCGCCCACGGCGCGATGGCGACCGGCGAGACGGAGATCGCCGCCGGTGCTGTGGCTCAGGATCGCCGTGGTCTGCCGGTCGGCGAGCATCGACAAGATGTTGTTGGGCTCGTCCTCGCGGAACTCGTGGGCGAAGATCAGTGCTTCGCGCTCGAGGTCCTTCGGCATCCCGGTCACCGTGCACGACGTCATCAGCCCGCTCGCCGGATCGAGCGTCGACCACGCCGCGACCTCGTACGGCACGAGTTGTCGGGCCAGTTCGTCGAACCCCCGGTACACGTCGTCGAGCCCCGCGTCACTGCAGGCGAGCTCCCTCGCACGTCGCTCGATCCGATCGGACGGCATCTGCGCACGATACGTCGGGGCGCCGGACGTCTCGATCCCCGGAACCGGGGATGGCCCCCGTCGGTGCCGATCCGTACGTTCCGACACCGTGAGCACCGCGAACGCACCCACCACACCCGACCCGTCCACGACGCAACCGCTCGGCCCGTCCACGACCGGCCCCCGGGTGATCCCGCCCGGCGACGGTGTTCGGCTCGCGGCCGGCGCCGTGCAGATGAGCCTGCTGGTCACGTCCGATCACGGCGACCGGTTCTCCCTGATCGACTACCAGGTGCCGCCCACGTTCGCAGCACCCCCGGTGCTGCACCACCACACCAGGGAGGACTGGGCGGCGTACGTGCTCGACGGCCAGCTGACCTTCGTGTTCGCCGACGGCGAGGTCGATGCCCCGGCCGGGACGACCGTCTTCGTACCGGCGGGAACCGACTTCGCCTGGCGCAACGACCAGGAGCGCCCCGCGCGGTACCTGGCCGTGCACGCGCCGGCCGGTTTCGACCGATTCTTCGTCGACGTCGCCGAGGCGATCTCCGACCGACGGAGCGGGCCAACCCCGGAACTGATGCGACAGGTCATCCCGCCGTTGTGGGAGCGTTACGGGATCGAGCCCGGGGGAACACGCGATGCCGATCGATGACGCCGACCATGGTCAGGCGAGTGTCGCCAACGAGGTACATGCCGTCGATCGCTCTGCGTTCCCGCGAGCAGTCCGCCTCCAAGACCTCGCGTCACGCCGGATGTCGAACCCGAAGGCGCACGCCGCCCTCTACCGGTGGACCGGCGGCCGCGTCGGTGCACGCCTCCCGATGGTGACACCACCGATGGCGTTGGTGACGACGACCGGACGTCGATCGGGGGCGCCCCGCGTGACGCCGCTGGTGTGCTTCCGCGATGGTGATCGCCTCGCTGTCGCGGCGACCAACAACGGCTCGGGGGTCACTCCGGGCTGGCTGCACAACATGCGGAACGATCCCGAGGTGCGCATCCGGCTCGGCACCGACGAATCGGCGGGTGTCGCCACGGAGGTGAACGGCGAGGAGCGCGATCGGCTGTGGAACCGCATGGTGCGCGAACACCCGTTGTTCGGCCTCTACGAGCAGCGCTCGCCGACGGACATCCCCGTCGTGGTGATCCGCCCGGAGCGCGAGCTGGGAGTCCGTCGCGACGACGCAGACAGCACGACGCGGCGCCTGCGGACGGCGATCGTCGTCTCGGGCCTCGGACACGTCGTGCACAACGTGTCCGAGTTCGACGCCGTCCGCGCGTCGGCGCAGAGTGCGTTCCCGCTCGCGGTCACGGCTGCGTTCTGGGTCGCGGCGCGTCGGCCGACCCGCGCCTACCTCTCCGCGCTGATCGCCTGGGCACTCGTCGTGGTCGTGATCGGTGGCGGATCCGTCCTCCCCTTGCCGATCTGGCCCTTCGAACCCGCGCAGACCATGGGGCACTACGTCGTCCACGCGTTGTACGCACTCGCCCAGCTACCGGTCCTCGTGGTGGCGTGCCGGGCTCTGGTGAGCACGCGGCGACCGCCCGTCGATCTCTCGGGTCGGGTGTGACACCCCCCGGTCATACTGGACACATGATCGATACCTGCACGAACGACCCACCGAACACCCGCACCCACATCCACACCGGCAGCGACGG
>SKSP01000132.1 GCA_007122945.1 Ilumatobacteraceae bacterium
CGGCTGGAGGTCGCGCTCGCCGGCGAGCTCGAGGTGCTGCGCGACGAGCTGCGCGACACCTTCGACGTGACGCGCATCGCCCCCTGAGCAGCCGAGGCAGCGGCACGTGATCGAGCGCACCCTGCCCGATGGGCACGTGTGGCTGCGCATCGTCCAGCCGCACTACCGCGACCCGTTCGACCCGTCGTTCGCGGCTCGTCGAGGCGGCCGGTGGAACCCGGCGGCCTCGTGGCCGACGCTGTACCTCAACGAGGACGTGGCAACGGTCCACGCCCAGGTGCGCCACCTGTTCCTCGGCCGCGGCATCGAGCCCGACGACCTCGACGACGACGCCCCGCTGCTGCTCGCGGCAGCCACGCTCCCGCGCCGTCAGGTCGTCGCCGACGCGATCACCGACGACGGGCTCGCCGCACTCGGGCTCCCGACCTCGTATCCCGTCGACCCGAGCGGCGCGCCGGTCGCGCACGCCGCCACGCAACGGATCGGCTGGACGGTCCACGAGGCCCGGTTGCGCGGGGTCTGGTGCCGGTCGGCAGCCGGTCTGGGGCACGAGCTCGCATGGTTCCCCACGTCGCGCGGTCGGGCCCACCCGGTGTGGGACCATCCGTCCCCGTTCGGCGTGTGGCGGCGCGCCGCGACGCTGAGCGACATCGACGCCTGAACGTCGCCCCTCGGCGACCCCTCGTGGCGGCGCGTCACCCGTCGGCGAGGTGGGCGGGGAAACCACCGGTGGCGATCGGGCTCCAGCGGTCGATCGTCATCCGCAGGAGGCACTTGCCCTGGCGGACCATCGCCTCGCGGTACTCGTCCCAGTCGGGGTGCTCGCCGGAGATCGACCGGTAGTACTCGACGAACGGCTCCAGCGCCTCGGGCAGGTCGAGCACCTCGACGTCGCCCTCGATCTGGATCCACGGACCGTTCCACTCGTCGGAGAGCACGCACGCCGCGGCGCGCGGACGGCGGCGCAGGTTGGCCACCTTGGCCCGCTCGGGGTACGTCGACATCACGAGCCGGCCCGCCGCGTCGACGCCGGCCGACAGCGGAGAGGACTGCACCCCGCCGTCGGACCTGAACGTGATCAGCACCACCCGGTGACGGGGCCGGACGAAGTCGAGCATGCCGTCCCGCTCGACGGTGGTGTTGGTCGCGATGGGTCGGGCCATGACCCCCGTTCTACAACCTGCGGTCGACGGGCGGGGGACGGGCGGGCGGCGGGCGGTCAGACGGACGGTCAGACGGACGTCAGACGATCCCGCGCCGCCGCACCCACGTGAGCATCACCCAGCTCGGCAGCGTCGGCAGCCAGTACGTCGCCAGCCGGAACAGCAGGACCGCGGCGAGCGCGTCGTCCGCGGCCACGCCGACGCCCTGCAGGACGACCACCAGCGCCGCCTCGATCGCGCCGACCCCGCCCGGCGTCGGCGCGGCGGACGCCACGGTGTTCGCCGTCATGAACAGCAGGGCGAGCACCGGGAACGCCTCGTCGATCCCGACCATCCGGCAGGCCTGGGTGAACGCCAGGATCGTCACCAGCTTGCCGAGCAGTGCACCGCCGAACAGCAGCCCGAGCTTCGTCGGGCTGGTGGCGACCTCGCGCACGTCGGCGAGCACCCGGCCCACGGAGGTGCGCAGCGGGCCGAACAGGGCGCGACGGCCCCACGGGGTGGCGTACACCGCGCCGGCGGCGACGGTGAGCACGAGCACCAGGAGCGCGACGGCGTGGACCGACGGGAGGTCGAAGCCGATCGCGGTCGATCTACCGGCCCACACCCCGAGCACCACCAACAACACGACCTGGGCGCCCCCGCTCGCTGCGCTCGTCAGGCCGACGCTCGTCGCGGCCGACGGCAGCTCGAGCCCGTGACGCTGGAGGTAGCGCGCCCGCAGCGCCATCCCACCGGCGTTGGCGGGCGTGAAGCGGTTGAGGTACGTCTGGGCGAGCATCACCTGCGTCGTCTCGACGAACGGCAGTCGGACCGGCACCGCGCCGAGCAGCGACGCCGCCCCGGCCGGGTACACGAGGGCGCTGAGCACGAGCAGGATCGGGACGAACCCCCAGTCGGCCCGACCGAGCGCGTCGGAGATCGCCGACCAGTTCGAGACGAACGACAAGGCGACGTACACGAGGAACGCCCCGCCGATCCAGCCGATGACGTTGCCGACCGACACCCGGCGCAACTCGGCGAGCCGGACCTCCTCGGCACCGGTCGAGTCGCGGACCGCGGTGGCAAGCTCGCCGATCGTTTCGCCACGCCGCACGGCGGCTCTCACGTCGGGCGTCAGCAGCGGGACCTGGAGGTAGCCGAGCGCCGCGGCGAGGCGGCCGGCCGGGAGCTCGGAGCTGGCCGACCGCACGGCGCGTTCGACGCCGACGAGCGCGGCGAGCCCGGCGAGCGCGTTGGCGACGTCGAGGTCCAGCAACATGTCGTCGGCGGCGAGGCGCGCCCACCGGAACCGAACGATCGCGACGGCCGGTTCCCCGTCGGCCGCGGTGGCGAGGCGGACGTGGCGGGGTGACAGCCAGCGATGGGCGATGCGGCGGCGCTGCAGGGTGGCGACCGCCCGCCAGAACCGTTGCAGGATCTGGTCGGTGATCTCCTCGGGGGCGAGATCGTCCAGCGTGCGGGCACCGCGCGGGGCGCGGAACGCGAGCACGCCGTCGCCCGACGCGGTCACGTTGACGGCGGCGAGGCGTGCCGTCGGGACGCCCGCCTCGGCGGCGACGAGCGTGCACAGGGCCTCGTGCTGCACGACCCGCTCGGGCGACCAGCCGGGTCGGTCGTCCTCGATCCCCTTGAAGCGGATCGCTCGCACGGCCCGATCGAGCAGATCGGCGTTGCGTTCGTCGACGCCGAGGACCTCGACGTCGAGGCCACCGTCATCGCGATCGTCACCGCGATCGTCGCCGTCACCGCGATCGTCACCGTGACGATCGCCGTCGCCGTCGACGGTGCGGAACGTGCGGGACCGGTCACCGGCGCTCGGTACCTCGGCCAGGTGCCCGACCGGGGCGCCCGCGGCGGCCAGCGCGGTGGCGACCTCGCCGAGCGCGATCCGACGGGACGGCGACCCGACGGCGACGAGGAGCGCGCTCCCGGCGGCGGCACCGATCGACAGGTGGGTGACGACGTGGAACGGCACGA
>SKSP01000565.1 GCA_007122945.1 Ilumatobacteraceae bacterium
CCACGACCGAGCTGTCCCGCCAGGTGGCGGCGCTCGGCATCTACCCGGCGGTGGACCCGCTCGCCTCGACCTCCACGATCCTGTCGCCCGAGGTCGTGGGCCAGCACCACTACGACGTCGCGCGACGCGTCCAGGAGACGCTGCAGCGCTACAAGGAGCTGCAGGACATCATCGCCATCCTCGGTCTCGACGAGCTGTCCGAGGAGGACCGCCAGATCGTGAGCCGGGCCCGCAAGGTGCAGCGCTTCTTGTCCCAGCCGTTCTACGTGGCCGAGGTGTTCACCGGCCTGAAGGGCGAGTACGTGTCGGTCGCCGAGACGGTCGAGTCGTTCGAGGCCCTCGTGCGCGGCGACCTCGACGAGGTCCCCGAGCAGGCCTTCCTCAACGTCGGCAGCGTCGAGCAGGTGCACGCCAAGGCCGCCGCGCTCAAGGAGTCCTGACGTGGCGGAGCCGATGCAGGTCGAGGTGGTGTCACCCGAGCGCGTCCTGTATTCGGGCGAGGCGACGATGGTCGTCACGCGCACCCTCGACGGCGGCGAGATCGCCTTCCAGGCCGGTCACGTGCCGTTCCTCGGTGCCCTCGACGACAACCACACGCGGGTCTTCCTGCCCAGCGGCGAGGTCCACGACATCGCCGTCCACGGTGGGTTCGTCGAGGTCGGCGAGAACAAGGTGTCGATCCTGTCCGACGCCGCCGAGCTGTCCGACGAGATCGACGTCGACCGGGCCCACCGCGCCAAGCAGCGCGCCGAGGACCGTCTCCGCGAGGAGCACGACGCCGAGGCGATCGCCGCCCTCAGCCGGGCCCACGCCCGCCTCCGCGCCACCGGCAACTTCTCCCTGTAGGCACCCCCCCTGCGAACCGTCCGCGTCGATCGACCGTTTCCGGTCGGTTCGCCCAGACGGTTCGGGCTGGTCCCTGCGAACCGTCCGCGCCGATCGACCGTTTCCGGTCGGTTCGCCCAGACGGTTCGGGGGGTGGGGTGGGAGACTGGGGCGATGGGATACCCGTTCGCGTCCGCGCTCGTCACCGGTGCCTCGTCGGGGATCGGGGAGGTGATGGTCGACCTGCTCGCCGACGCCGGCGTCCCGACCGTGGTCGTCGCTCGTCGCCGGGACCGGCTCGAGGAGCTGGCACGCCGCCACGACGGGATCGAGGTCCTGGCGGCCGACCTGACCACCGATGCCGGCCAACAGCTCGTCGCCGAGCGGGTCACATCGGCCGAGGAGCCGGTCGATCTCGTCGTCAACAACGCCGGATTCGGCACCAACGGGGTCTTCCACGAGCTCGACGTCGACCGGCTCACCGACGAGGTCGAGCTGAACGTCGCCGCGCTCACCCGGCTCAGCCACGTCGCGCTCGCGACGATGGTGCCCCGCCGACGGGGCTGGCTGCTGAACGTGTCGAGCATCGCCGGGTTCCAGGCGGCGCCCCGGCTCGCCGTGTACGCCGCCACGAAGGCGTACGTGACGTCGCTGACCGAGAGCCTCCACGAGGAGGTCGCCGGCACCGGCGTGAAGGTCAGCGCCCTGTGCCCGGGGCTGACCAGGACGGAGTTCCAGCAGGTCAGCAGCACCGACCACTACGCCGACACGTTCCCCGATTTCGTGTGGACCTCGCCCGAGCAGGTGGCCCGGGCCGGACTGGACGGCGTCGCGAAGGGTCGCGCCCTGATCGTGCCGGGCGTGATCTACAAGGGCGTCGCCGCCGCGGCTGGCGTCACGCCGCGAGGGCTGGCGCGCAAGCTCTCCGGCTTGGTGCAGCGCGGGTGAGGCACGCCGCGCCGCGACCCGTCGTCGTGTCCCGGCGTCACGTGTAGTCGATCGCCGAGAACTCCTGCAGCTTCTTCACGCGGTGGTGGGCGTCGATGAACCGGACCGTGCCACTGCGCGAGCGCATCACGAGGCTCTGGGTGCGCGCACCCCGGCTGTCGAAGCGGACCCCTCGCAGGAGCTGGCCGTCGGTGATGCCGGTGGCGGCGAAGAAGCAGTTGTCGCCGCGGATCAGGTGGTCCTGGGTGAGGACCACGTCGAGGTCGTACCCCGCCTCGAGCATGGCGGTCCGCTCCGCGTCGCTCTGCGGGTCGAGTCGGCACTGCAGCTCGCCGCCCATGCTCTTCAGCGCGGCCGCCGTGATCACGGCCTCGGGCGTGCCGCCGATGCCGAACAGGATGTCGACGCCGGCGTCGGGCCACGCCGTCGCGATGCCGCCGTAGACGTCGCCGTCGGTGATCAGCCGGATGCGGGCGCCACTGGCCCGGACCTCGGCGATCAGGTCGGCGTGGCGCGGTCGGTCGAGGATCACGACGGTCAGGTCGCGCACGCTCTCGCGCTTGGCCTTGGCGACCCATCGCAGGTTCTGCGTCGGGGTGGCGGTGACGTCGATCGCACCGACCGCCTCGGGACCGACCGCCACCTTGTCCATGTAGAACGAGGGACCGGGGTCGAACATCGAGCCGCGCTCGCCCACGGCGATCACCGACAGGGCGTTCGTCTTGCCGTGGGCGGTCAGCGTCGTGCCGTCGATCGGGTCGACCGCGACGTCGACCTCCGGCGGGCTGCCGTCGCCCACCCGCTCGCCGTTGTAGAGCATCGGTGCGTGGTCCTTCTCACCCTCGCCGATGATGACGACGCCGTCCATCTGGACCGTGCCGAGGATCGTCCGCATCGCGGTGACGGCGGCGGCATCGGCGCTCTCCTTGTCGCCCCGGCCGACCCAGCGGGCCGACGCGAGCGCGGCCGACTCGGTCACGCGGGCGAGCTCCATCGCCAGGTTGCGGTCCGGACGCTGCTGTGACGGGGCCATGGCGCCAACGTAGCGGGCGCCACCGCCCCGTCACAGTGCCGGTCGTGTGCCGGTCGTGTGCCGGTCGTGTGCCGGTCGTGCCGGTCGTCACCGCGAGCGGTCGCGTCTTCGACGCCGGACCTCGCGGCGCAGGCGGCTCTCACCGGCGATCCGGCGGAGATGCTCCTGACGCTCGCGCACGACGATGCGCTGCAGGTATGGATCGTTGGTGTACACGTCGCGACCTCCGAGGGTGCGTGAACGGGTGGGACGGTGGGGGACGGGTGGGGACGGGTGGATGGGTCGTGACCAGGACGGTCGTGACCACGGACGTCGGACGGACCGTCGTCGCACTCC
>SKSP01000236.1 GCA_007122945.1 Ilumatobacteraceae bacterium
CGCCCGACCCGTACGCCCTCGTCGAGCTCAGCCGCGACCTGCGACCGCCCGACTACGCCACCGCGTTCGTCCGCCTCGCGGTGCAGGGGTCGACGCTCGACGAGCCGATCGCCGTGGCCGCGGTGTTCCGGCCGCCCTGGCTCGCGGCCGTCGCCGACGAGCAGGGCGTGCTGCACTCCACGGTGGACGAGGCGCTGACCGCGTACGCTGCCGCGTCCCGCCGGGGGTAACGTTCCGGGCATGGGTGCGTTCATCACCTCGCTCGGGCTGATGGTCGTCGCGTTCGCAGCCATGGAGCCGCTGACGGCGGCCACGCACCGCTGGGTGATGCACGGCGTCGGCGAGCGGGTGCACCGCTCCCACCACCGGGTCCGACACGGACGGTGGGAGGCCAACGACGCCTATCCGGTGATGTTCGCCGCCGTGGTCTGCGTCGGGCTGTGGGTCGGGTTCAACCAACCCGGTTGGGCCGGTCTCGTCCCGGTCGGTGTCGGGGTCACGCTCTACGGGCTCGCGTACGCGCTGGTGCACGACGTGTACATCCACGGGCGGGTCGGCGTGTTCGGCGGCCACCGCGTCGCCCACCTCGACCGGCTCGCCGCGGCGCACCGCGTCCACCACCTCTACAACGGTGCGCCCTACGGGATGCTGCTGCCGATCGTCCCGGCCGAGTTGCGCGAGCGTGCCCGCCGGACCGACCGCGACCCGCTCGAGGGGGCGTCACCCGGACGACGGGGTGAGCGGGTCGCGGCCGTCCCACGAACCTGACGACCCGTACGGTTCGAAGCGAGCGAACAGCTCCTCGCCGTACCAGCGCTCGGCGCGGGTGCGCCGCACGACCTGGCGGTGATGAGGCATCCCCACCGCGAACGCCCGCATGTCGGCCGTGGATCGCCACAGGCTGAACGTGCCGAGCCGGCCGGCCGGTGCCTCGCCGATGCCGACCACGGCGAGGAGGCCGCCCGCCGTCCGTAGCTCGTCGCTCACCGGCCGGCCCGCCGCACGGAACGCGAGTGTCGACCCGAGGCGGACGTCGGCCCGCGTGATGACGGCGATCGGCCCGTCGTCGGCGCCCCGCTCGAGCCCGTCGAGCGGGGCGAATCCGCGCCACGTGCCGTGCCCGCCCACACCGCGGAGGCGGACGTGCCAGGCCTCCTCGGCGCGCTCCCATCGGTGGGCGATCGACGACCCGGCGACGAAGGCGTCGAGTGCGGCCGAGTCGTCCCAGACGGCGAACAGCGCGGTGCGTCGAGGGTCGGCCGACGGGCCGGTCTCGTCTCCGCGCCCGGTCCCGAGCAGACGCCAGAAGCGGAGCCCGGCGACCCGTCGCAACCGCCACCGGTCGGTACCCAGCCGGGCCATCGCCGCGGCGGATCGCCACGGACGTTCGCGCACGAGGTGGAACGACGCGATCGAGGCCATCGGCGGGCCATGCTGTCACCGATGTCGCTCGGGGCCACCATCGTCGCCGTCGTCGCCACCAGCGCGGTCGGCTACCTCGTCGGATCGGTCCCCGTCGCCAACCTGGTGGCGGCCCGACGGGCCGACCTCGACCTGCGTACGGTCGGTGACCGGAACCCGGGCTACTGGAACGCCAAGGAGACGCTCGGTCGGCGACGAGCCGTGCCGGTGTTCGTGGGCGACGTGGCGAAGGGTGCCGCGGGCGCGGGCCTCGGCATCGTCCTCGCCGGCGACGGTCAGTGGTGGATGGCGTACATCGGCGCCGGTGCGGCGATGGTCGGGCACGCGTTCCCCGTGTTCGCCGGGTTCCGGGGCGGGCGCAGCGTGCTCGCGTTCGTGGGCGGAGCGCTCGTGTTCACCCCGGTGGCGGCGTTGATCGCGGTGGGGGTGCTGATCCTCGCGATGATCGGGACGCGCAGCTTCGCGGTCGGCGCCCGGGCCGGGATCGTGGCGCTGCCGTTCGTGCAGATCGTGGTCGACGGGCCGTACCGCACCGCCGCGACGGGTGCGCTGATGACGTTCATCGGGCTGCGGTTCGTGCAGGCGGCGATGGCGTCGCGTACTCACGGCCCCGCCATCTCTGGCGACGGCTGACCATCCCGGCGGCGAGGGCGACCACGGCGGGGACGTCGGCGAGCGGCGACGCCCAGTACGCCGGGCCGTGCTGACGGTAGGCGCGCGCCGTCCCGACGAGCGTGCCCAGCCGCACCGCCACGAGCACGCCGTCGAGCAGATCACCGCGGGCGCCCAGCAGCCGTGGCAACGGCAGCGCCTGGGCGAGCACCACGACGCCGAGGTCGGCGAGTTGACGCCATCGGGGCTCCACGCCCGGGAGCGACAGCGACCGACCCCACCCGCGCCAGGCGTCGCCGAGCGACTCGTACATCCGCACCGTGAGCAGCTCGGTCGCGTCGAGGAAGCCGACCGAGCGGCCGCGGCCGGCGAGGTGACGGGCGAGCGCGACGTCCTCCACCGGGTTGTCGGCCACCGCGGCCAGACCACCGTCGGCGAGGAAGCCGCGGCGCGGCAGCACGGTGCACTGCCCGTTGGCCATCGTCCGGTGGGGCGGCGGCGGCGCGGCCCGCCCGGGTGGTCCGAACCGGTACACGAGCGTGGTGAGCATCGCCGGGTGGAGCCAGCGCAGTGGTGCGGTCGGGCACTCGAACCCGCCGGCCACGGTCAGCAGGTCGTGACCCTCCTCCATCGCCCGGGTCACGGCCGCCAGCGGCAGTTCGCGTGCCGGGCGGGTGTCGGCATCGAGCGTCACGACCCATCCGGTCGTGGCCGCCTCGACGCCCTGCTGGAGCGCCCACGCCTTGCCGGTCCAGCCCTCGGGCAACGGCGAGCCGATCACGACGCGGGCGCCGGCGCGTCGGGCGATCGCGGCGGTGGCGTCGGTCGATCCGTCGTCCACGACCACGACCTCGGTCACGCCGGGGGCACCCACGACCGCGTCGAGCAGCGGGCCGATCCGGTCGGCCTCGTCGCGCGCCGGGACCACGACGGTGATGCCGCCGGTGGCCGCCGGCGACGGGGTGAGTGTGGGTCGTACCGGGGGCAGGGTGTGAGCGGCCCGTGCGAGACGAGCGAGTGCCGTCGCCGCGGCGACGATGCGCACGACGGTGAACGGCCGCCGGAGGAGCAGCCCGACACCGTGCCGGATCGACC
>SKSP01000270.1 GCA_007122945.1 Ilumatobacteraceae bacterium
CGGAAGCTGCGCAGCCAGCTCGGCTCGACCGGCCCGTCCCAGAGCGCGTCGTGGAGGTGCTCGTTGACGTACAGCAGCGTCTGCGCCATCGACACGTCGACCCACTGGCCCCGTCCGGTGCGCTCGCGCTGCAGGAGGGCGGCGAGGATCCCCGAACAGGTCTCGAGCGCGGTGTACACGTCGCCGTGGCTGTGGGGGTCGTTGGCGTAGTGGCTCCCGTGTGCGTCGCCCTGGGCCTTGGTGAGGCCCGCCTCGGCACCCACCACCGCGGCGTACGCCCGGCGGCCGGCCCACGGCCCGGTGGCGCCGTAGCCGGTGATCGACGCGTACACGATCCGCGGGTTCCGTGCCGCCATCGCCTCGTAGCCGAGGCCGTTGCGGTCCATCACGCCGGGCCGGAAGTTCTCGACGACCACGTCGCACTGCTCGGCGAGCTCCAGCAGCAGCTCGACGCCCTCGGGTCGGGAGAAGTCCAGGCTGACGTTGCGCTTGCCGGTGTTCTGCTGGATGAAGTAGGTGGACAGGCTGTTGACCCGCGGCGACGTGAACCGGGTCAGATCACCCGCCGGGGGCTCGACCTTGATGACCTCGGCGCCGAGGTCGGCCAGCATCCGGGTGCAGTGCGGGCCCGCGAGCACCCGGGTGAAGTCGAGCACGCGGAGACCGTCGAGCGGTGTGGTCATCGTCACATCGTGGCCGATCCGGTGTCGGTGCCGAGAGCCGTGGTGCGGCCGGTGCTGCCCGCAGGCCGATCGGGACCATCGGCCCTACACGTGCGGCCGTGCCGGTGCGACCGTGAACGCACCGGGTCCTGTCGGGCCTGGCACGGGTCGAGGAGGGAACCATCATGGACGTGTTGTTGATCGAGTCGCACCCCGGGCTCGGGCGTCGCGCCGAGGCCGAGCTCGAGTTGGCCGGTCACCGGGTGCTGCGCTGTACCGATGACGACGCCCGGCTCGACGCCGCGCCGTCGACGCCGGCGGGCCACGCCCCGTGCGTCGGGCTGCGGCCGGGCGGCGCGTGCCCGCTCGACGGCGACCGCGTCGAGGCCGCCGTGCTCGTGCGCGTCGGACCGGAGCTCCGGACCGGCGAGCACGGCGCCATCTGCGCCGCCCGCCACCGGATCCCGGTCGTCGTCAGTGGTGAGGTGTCCGGGGCGCCACTGCCGCCCGTCGCCGAGGCGACGCTGCACGGAGACATCGTCGCTGCCGTCGAGCGGGTGGCCACCTCGGGCACCGAGCACGCCTCGGCGGTCGTGCGCGAGCTGTTGTCGCTCGGGGTCGTCGCTCGCGGCGAGCTCGAGGGCGACGATCCCGACGTGGTGTTCCACGTCGCCCGCACGGCCCGTCGCGTCGCGCTCACGATCTGGCTCCGCGAGGCTGATTCCCGCGAGTCGGAGATGGTCCGGGCCGCCGGTCAGGCGTTGCGAGCCCACGACCCCCACGTGCCGGTGATCGACATCATCGTCCGTCCCCTCCCATGATCGCCCGGCCCTGATCACCCGGCCATGATCACCCGGCCATGATCACCCGGCCCTGATCACCCGGCGAGGGGGATCTGGTCGGGCGCGTCGGCGACGACCACCCGGTTGCGGCCGGCGCGCTTGGCGGCGTACATCGCCTCGTCGGCACGGGAGATCAGGTGAGCGGTCGTGGCGATGCCCGGGTGCGGGCTGCCGGCGACGCCGAAGCTCACCGTGACGCTGATCGGGATCGCCCCGTGGGGGACGACCGCCTCGGCACACGCGTGGCGCATCCGCTCGGCGATGTCGTGGGCGTCCACCAGCGACGCGCCGGGCAGGATCGCGAGGAACTCCTCGCCGCCGAGTCGCACCACCGTGTCACCCTCGCGCACGATCGCCGTCACGGCGTCGGCCATCGTCCGCAGCACGCGGTCGCCCGCGAGGTGGCCGTGGGTGTCGTTGACCTGCTTGAAGTGATCGACGTCGAACAGCACGACCGACAGCGGTGAGCGGGCGCGCTCGGCACGGGCGAACTCCTCCTCGAGCCGCTGCAACCCGAGTCGCCGGTTGTAGAGGCCGGTCAGCGCGTCGATCGCAGCGAGCTGTTCGACCTCCTGGTGGGTCAGCGCGTTCCGCAGCGACATCGACAGCGACACGGTGGTCGCTTCGACGAGCCGTCGGGCGCGGTCGCCCACCTCGGCGGTGGCCGCGAGCACCATCGCTCCGAACGGGACCCCGTGCGAGGCGAGCGCCCGCATTTCGATCTGGCGCGGGTGGATGTCGACGATCGCGCCGTCGATGAGGACGTCGTCGGCGCAGGACAACCGGCGCGAGTGGTTGCGCTCGATCACCTCTCGCACGAGCTGGTGCGACGCCAGCGCGTCGGGGTCGCTCAGTCCGGTGGACGAGACCAGTTCGATGTCGTCGCGACGCAGGACGACCACCGCACCCGCGTCGTAGGGGCCGCGCAGGACGAGGTGGTCGAGGGCGACCTGAACGAGTCGGGACGGCTCGAGGTGCTCCGACATCGCCACCGTGAGGTCGCGGATCTGGTCGTCGAGGACCCGGGTCCGGGCGAGTTCGTCGAGGAGGGTGTTGAACGAGCTGGCGCACTCGCCGAGCTCGTCGTCGGACGTCAGGTCGAGGTGGGCCGTGGCCAGATCGAACGCGGGGCCGGTGCTCCCGTTCGACGCTTCGGCGAGACCGTCACTGACGTGTGACATCGAGTCGGCGACGCGGCGGAGCGGTCGACCGACGCTACGGCGGACGATGACGGTGCCGACGAACCCGACGGCGAGTCCGGCGGCGACCGACGACAGCACGAACGTGGGTTGGAACGCGGTCGTGTCCTCGACACCGAGCAGCACGGCGAAGTAGGGGAAGACGAAGCCGACGAAGAGTCCGAACGCGCACATGTAGACGCCGGCCTCGGTCAGGATTCGTCGGGTGATGACGGTCCGGCGGATGGGAGTTCTCACATCGAGCCCATCGGCTCCCGGGGCGCCGATCTTGAGGTGACGCGAGCCGGCCGTGACGGCCTCGCGTCAGATGCCCTCGGCGGCGTCGAGCTGCTCGTCGTCGAGCTCGCCGACGCCGGCCCGCCCGGTGGCGTCGCCCAGGGTCGCGACGAACGGGGTCGGCGCTCGCCATGGGTCGGGGGGA
>SKSP01000394.1 GCA_007122945.1 Ilumatobacteraceae bacterium
CCGTGGACCACGACCGCGAGCGCTCCGATCACCACCGCCATCGCCACCCACTGGGCGAGCGCCACCGCCTCCCCGAGGAAGATCCAGGCCAGGATGGCCGAGAACACCGGGATCAGCAGGGTGAACGTCGACCCCACCCACAGGGGGATCCGCACGAGCGACCAGTTCATCAACGCGTGACCGACGATGCCCGAACCGACCGCCATCGCGGCGAGCAGCGCCCAGTGCTGCCACGACGGCCACGACATGTCCTGGCCGAACGCGAACCCCAGTGGGGTGCAGATCGCGGCCGTCCACAGCGCCGTCCCGGCGGTGAACTCGGTCGGGGTCATGTTCCGTTTCGAGTTCTTCGAGGCGATGAAGTACCCGCTCCACGACAGCATCGCGGCCAGTGCGAGCAGATCGCCGCGGACGTCGCTGATGTCGTCGCCGGCAGCGGCCGTGACGACGACCACCGTGCCGCTCAGCGCGACGAGCGACCAGAGCGCGTCGCGGGGACGGATCCGCTCACCGAAGAAGCGAGCGGCGATGACCCCGACCACGATGGGTTGCATCGACCCGATGATCGTGGCGTTCACCACGCTCGTGAGCTTGATCGCCGAGAAGAACAGGGCGACGTCGGCACCGAGCGCGATCCCTCCCCACATCGAGTTGCGCACGACACGCCAGCGGAAGCGAGCGCCGCGGACGTACATCCAGACGACGATGCAGATCGCGAAGAACCAGAACCGGTAGGCGCCGATCGCCAGCCCCCCCATGCCGATGCCCTTCGCCAGCACGGTGCCCGTCGACCAGGCGCAGACCGCGATCCCGGCGCCGAGGAGCCCGCGTGACACGTCACTGGGCGCCGCCGCGATGCTGGTGTTCGCCGACGCGGTGGTCACGTCGGCAACGTAGTGAGCCGGAAGTCGGATCCCGGCATCAGATGTCGCCGGCATCGGATCTGGGGGGCGTTTGCCAGAGTGGTGCCGTGGCCCGGTCGTTCATCGCCGTCCGTCCGCCCGGGCACGTCCGCTCGGCGATCGTCGAGCTGCAGTCGACGCTCGGTCCCGGGCACCGACTCGTCCCACCCGAGCAGCTCCATGTCACCTTGCGGTTCTGGTCGGACGCGCCTCCCGCCGCGATCGTCACGGCCCTGGACGGCTCCACGCCGCCATCGACGATCGCGCTGGTCGGACCCTCGGTCGGCGAGCTCGGTCGCGATGCGGTGATGCTCCCGGTGACCGGGCTCGACGACCTCGCGGCGATCGTCCGCACGGCGACTGCCGGCGTACCGCCGCCCGTGGCGCGACCGTTCGTCGGGCACCTCACGGTCGCGCGCCGGAAACGAGGGGTTTCCGAGGGGTCGGTGTCCGGGCGGCCGTTCGCGGCGTCCTTCCCGGTCCGTTCGATCGAGCTGGTGGTGAGTGAGCTCCGCCCCACAGGCGCCGTGCATCGCCGGCTGCGGAGTTGGCCGGTCCCCACCGATGCGCCCTGACCGGCCGCGCCGCCGGGCCTGTACAGTCGGCGGCCGTGTTGATCCTCGGCATCATCGTGTTCGGCATCGTCATCGGCTGGTTGGCCCAGGTCGTCCTGGGGCGCTCCGGCGGCTCGACCGACTGGACCCTGGCGCTCGTCGCCGGGATCGTCGGCTCGTTCGTCGGTGGTCTCCTGATCTCGCTGCTCGCGGGGGACGGTCTGGCCTTCCGACCGAGCGGCATCATCGGCTCGCTCGTCGGTGCGATCATCGTGACCGTCGTGTGGGTGCGGGTGATCGCGCCGCGGCGGACGTGACTCGGTGGATCAGGTCCCGCAGAACGAGACGTGACTCGGTGAGTCAGGTCCCGCAGAACGTGCGGTACGGGCCGAACCCCGGCGGGGCCGGCGCCGCGTAGTCCCCGAGACGCGGCCGGGTCTCGAACGGCGACCTGACGACGTCGACGAGGCGGTGGAACGGCTCGATGTCGCCGGTCGTCGCCGCGTCGAGCGCAGCCTCGACCAGGTGGTTGCGCGGCACGTAGCACGGGTTGACGCGATCCATCGCGTCGGCGGTCGCGGGAGCATCACGGCCTTCGGCCGCCAGCCGCGACCTCCACGTCGTCAACCACCCGTCGAGCGCGGTCGAATCGGCGAGTCCGTCCCGGAGCGGGCCCTCGTCGCCGCGGAGCACGGTCGCCAGTTGCCGGAAGAACGAGGTGTGGTCCGCCCGCTGGGTCGACAGGAGCGTCAGGAGGTCGTCGACGAGGGTGCGGTCGGGGGTGTCGTCGGGGGCGTTGTCGGGGGTGTCGATGTCCGCCCCTGCCGTCAGGCCGAGCTTCGCGCGCATGCCGTCGACGAAATGATCGCGGTAGCGGGTCGGGAAGGTCTCCAACACCTCGGTCGCCGAAGCGACCGCCTGATCGACGTCGTCGCCGAGCAGCGGCAGGAGGGCCTCGGCGAGCCGGGCGAGGTTCCACTGGGTGATCGAGGGCTGGTTCCCGTAGGCGTAGCGGCCGCCGTGGTCGATCGAGCTGAAGACGGTCGCCGGGTCGTGGGCGTCCATGAAGGCGCACGGCCCGTAGTCGATGGTCTCGCCAGAGATCGTCACGTTGTCGGTGTTGAGCACGCCGTGGACGAACCCGACCAGCATCCAGCGGGCGACCAGGTCCGCTTGTGCGTCGACGACGGCGCCGAACAGCGCGAGTGCCGGCCGCTCGGCGTCGGCGGCTCCGGGGTGGTGGCGGTCGATCGCGTGGTCGACCAGACGCTGTAGGAGGTCGCGATCCTCGCGCATCGCCGCGTACTGGAAGGTGCCCACGCGCAGGTGGCTCGCCGCGACGCGACTGAGCACGGCACCGGGCAGGATCGTCTCGCGGACGACCGGCTCGCCGGTCGCCACCACCGCCAGCATCCGGGTGGTCGGGATGCCGAGGGCGTGCATCGCCTCGCCGATCACGTACTCGCGGAGCATCGGGCCGAGCGCGGCCCGGCCGTCCCCACCGCGGGCGAACGGCGTGCGTCCGGACCCCTTCAGCTGCAGGTCGTACCGTCGGCCCGCTGGGTCGACGAGCTCGCCGAGCAGCAGCGCCCGACCGTCGCCCAGACGTGGCGACAACCCGCCGAACTGGTGGCC
This sequence comes from Ilumatobacteraceae bacterium, assembly GCA_007122945.1. Lineage (GTDB taxonomy): Bacteria > Actinomycetota > Acidimicrobiia > Acidimicrobiales > Ilumatobacteraceae > SKSP01. Next base: position 3,092 of record SKSP01000394.1, read on the forward strand.
GGCGTACGCCTGGGCCACCGGGGTCACG
>SKSP01000380.1 GCA_007122945.1 Ilumatobacteraceae bacterium
ATGCTCGACTACTTGATGTACGACGCCGACAACCACCTGTACGAGAGCCGCGACGCCTTCACGCGTCATCTCCCGAGCGAACGTGCCCGGGATCTCTACTGGATCACCGACGATCGGGGCCGGCAACACGTGGTCGTGGGCGGGAAGGTGTGGGACTTCATCCCGAACCCCACATTCGACCCCGTCGCCGTCCCGGGCGCGCTCGACCGCCGCAAGGTCGAGCCGCTCGCCGACCATCCCGAGTACCAGGACCGGGACGCCCGGCTCGCCACGTTCGACCGTCAGGGCATCGAGGCATCGCTCATGTTCCCGACCATGGCCTCCGGACTCGAGGAGGTCGTCGACGACGACATCGAGCTCCACCGAGCGATCCTCTGGGCCTACAACCGCTGGCTGGAGGAGGACTGGGGCTTCGCCTACCGGGACCGCATCTTCGCCACGCCGCTGATCACCCTGTCCGACGCATCGGACGCCGAGGACATGTTGGACTGGGCGATCGGCAAGGGCTGCCGGGCGATCATGCTCGGTTCCGGCCCCGTGCTCACCGCCGAGGGTTACCGATCCCCCGGCGACCCGATGTTCGACGGGTTCTGGGGCCGCTGCGCGGAGGCCGGGGTGCTCGTGTGCGCCCACATCTCGGCGACCGGCTACAACCGCTACTCGGGCGACCTGACCGGCAACTACAAGTGGAAGCCGTTCCAGGACCAGTCGCTCGACTCGCTCATCAACCACGGGCGCGCGATCTCGGACTTCTTCGCCTCGATGACGTGGCACGGTGCGTTGACACGCCATCCGGAGCTGCGGCTGGTGTCGGTCGAGAACGGGTCCGACTGGGTCCCCCGCCTGCTCGAGCTGTTCCGGCGGTACGCGTCGCGCTCCGATCTCCCGGAGGACCCGGTCGCGGCCTTCCAGCGCGGCGTCGTCGTGACACCGCACTGGGACGATCCGATCGGCCGCCTCGTCGAGCACATCCCGGTCGAGCACGTGACCGCCGGCTCGGACTATCCGCACTACGACGCCCTGGCCACGCCGACCGACTTCGCGGAGCATCTGGACGGCCTCGGACCCGACGACGTCCGCAAGGTCATGCGCGACAACCTGCGGTCGCTCCTCCGGGCGGCCTGACGCGATGGACCTCCACACCCGCCACGCGATCGAGCACGAGTGCGCCCGCTTGTCGATCACGTACGCACACGCCGTCGACTTCGGCCGGTACGACGAGTTCGCCGGCCTGTTCACGGAGGACGGCGTCCTGATCACGACCACCCGGACCGAGGGCCGGGAACGGATTCGGCGACGGATGGACGCTCGGGACCCGCTGCTGCGCTCGCGTCACGTGCTCACCAACATCCTCGTGGACGTGATCGACGAGGCGACCGCGAGGGGCGCCACCTACCTCACGCTCTACCGTCACGTCGGGCCGCGAACGGAGCAACCCGAACCGATCGAGGCCGACGCGCTCGCAGCCGTCGGCCACTACGCCGACGAGTTCACGAGGGTCGGGGATCGCTGGTACTTCGCCAGCCGGGAGCTCGAGTTCGCCTTCCTGAGCCCCGACGCCTTCCCGGAGCTCCGCTCGCGCTGACACCTCCGAAGAGCACCGACGGCGGGCCCGCCCACGGACCGTGCTACGACGACAGGTCGATCTCCTCGCCCTCCGGCATCGGGCGCCCGCTGTCGGCCACGAGGATCGGGGCGCGACCCTCGACGGCCTTGAACACGCGGCCCGTCACCTGCTCGGGACGAGCCTCGATGAGGTCGGCGAGCACGCGGGCCGGCACTTCGGGGTCGTGGGCGTCGGACGCATCGAGACCCGCCTCGTCCGCCGTCTGCACCACGAGCTCGGTCCGCGTGTAGGACGGGTCGAGCGCGAACACGACGATGTGGTCGTCGGCGAGATCGCGAGCGAGCAGGGTCGACAGCCGGTTGAGGGCCGCCTTCGTCGTGCCGTAGGTGAGCCCGGGCACCTCGTATCGGCCGATCAGACCGGCGCCCGAGGTGATGTTCGCGATGACACCACCACCGCGCGCACGCATCGTGGGGACGAGCTCCTTGGCGAGGAGGAACGGCGCCGTCAGGTTGACGTTGACCTGCCGAGAGAAGTTCTTGAGATCGAGCTGATCGAGATCGTGATAGGCCGCGCGGCCGGTGAACGCAGCGTTGTTGACGAGCACGTCGACGTGCCCTTCCGACGCGATGGCCTGGTGGGCCAGGGCGACGACGGAGTCGGGGTCGTTCAGATCGACGCCGATCAACGCCGCGCGGCCACCCACCGCCTCCACCAGCTCGGCCGTCTCGGCCAGGGTTCCGGGCGTGCCGCGCGCTTCGCTGACCGAGCGAGCGGCGAGCACGAGCGAGGCACCCCGCCGCGCGAGCTCGAGCGCGATGGCACGTCCGACCCCTCGGCTCGCTCCGGTGACCAGGGCGACGCGTCCGTCGAGTTGCATCCCGTGACTCCTCCATCCATCTCGTGGGCATCCATCTCGTGGGCATCCATCTCGTGGCATCGATCTCGTGGCATCTATCTCGTGGCATCGATCTCGTGGCATCGATTCGTGGCCAACGTAGCGGGCCGTCGCGTGACGAATCGCGATGGCCCTCGACCCGGACTCCACCGCCGGCGTTCGACCACGCGGCCGCCGACTATGTTCTCGGCGTGGTCCGCCTCCAGCTCTCCTACGACATGCGCGCGCCCGACTTCGGCCCGCCGGCCGACGCCCTCTACCGCTGCGCACTCGACCAGTGCGCCTGGGCCGACGCTCGTGGCTTCGCCTCGGTCACGCTCCCCGAACACCACTCCGACGTGGACGGATACCTCCCCTCGCCGGTGGTCATGGCGGCCGGCATCGGCGCGCGGACCGAACACGTCCGGATCTCGATCTCGCTGGTCCTGCTGCCCTTGTACCACCCGATCCGGCTCGCCGAGGACCTCGCGATCGCCGATCTCATCTCGGGCGGCCGCATCGACGTGATGGTCGGCGCCGGCTATCGCGAAGAGGAGTTCGACCTCTACGACGTCGACATCCACGGGCGCGGCAAGGCGATGGAGGAGGGGATCGTCACGTTGCAGCGGGCGTGGACGGGCGAGCCGTTCGAGTTCCGCGGTCGCACCGTGAGGGTGCTCCCGCGGCCCGCCCAGCGGCCGCGCCCGAAGGTGATCGTGGGCGGCGCCTCCCCGGCCGCCGCGCGCCGCGCCGCTCGCATCGGCGACGGCTTCGCGCCGATCCACCCCCGCCTGTACGAGATCTACGTCGAGGAGATGCACGAGCTCGGGAAGCCCATCCCCGAGGGCGGCGGGCCGGTGCGCGCGGCGGGACCGTCCAACATCGTGGCCGTGTCCGAGGATCCGGAACGCACTTGGCACGAGATCATGCCGTACCTCGTCCACGACGCCGAGGTCTACGCGTCGTGGACGGGTGGCCGGCGGGGTTCGATGTTCCAGCAGGTCACCACGCCCGAGGAGCTCCGAGCGTCGGGACAGTACGCCGTGCTGACACCCGACGACGCCGTGGCCGCGGCGAACGCATCGGAGACGTTCGGCTTCCGCCCGCTGTGCGGAGGCATCGACCCGGACCTGTCCTGGGCCAGTCTCGAGCTGTTCGACGCGAAGGTGCTGCCGCACCTGCAACCGACCCGCTGACATCAGCGGCGGTTGCCGCCGAACGACCGCTCAGGTGCCGCTGCCGGCGACCTCGAACGTCGTGCCCTCGAGCTCCTCGACGGCGGCCCACCAGTCGTCGGGGATCGGCACCGCACCCGTGCCCGGGTCGATGAACACCGTGACGATCTCGCCCTGGTGCACCATCTCCCCCGTCGCGGCGTGCCACAGACCGACGGCCAGGGTGCACGACCGCCGGGTGCGTCCCTTCATCCGGATGCCCCGCTGCAGGGCGTCGCCGGCGAAGGCCTCGTTGTCGAGGCGGTAGCTCGCGGCGCGCATGGCCTGCACGACGGTCGTGGGCGGACAGGCCTCACGCATCCGTGCCAGGTACGCGGTCCACAAGCGCGACACCAGCTCCTGCGTCTGGTAGTCGACCACGTGGTGGGTGTCCCCCGGCTCGCCCGGGGCGACGACGTCTTCGATGATGGTGTACTCGTCCTCGCGCACGTGCCCATGTTGGCACGCGCGGTCGCGCTCCGGTGCGACGTGCGGGTTCAACAGGGTGGCCCGACGGGGAGTACGGTCCGTGGCCGCACCAGTCGAACGAGGGCCGGGTCGAACAAGGGCCGGGTCGAACGAGGGCCGGGTCGAACGAGGGCCGGGTCGGACAAGGGACCGAGCCGCGTGGCACGGATCGCCCGATCACCACGCCGCCGGAGAGGAGACCGGATGGAGACGGAGATGGATGGCAGCACGCTGCTCGTGACGGGCGCGGCCCACGGCATCGGCCGCGGGACCGCGCACCTCCTGGCCGAGCGCGGTGCCCGCCTCGTGCTGGTCGACATCGACGTGGACGCTGCGGAGGCCGTCGCCGCCGAGTGCGCCGAGCGCGGCGCGGCCGAGGCCGTCGCGGTCGAGGTCGACGTCGGCGACAGCGCGAGCGTGGACGCCATGGTGGCGGACGCGACGTCGCGCGTCGGCCGCCTGCACGGCGTCGCACACATCGCCGGCATCTATCCGCAGAGCCCGATGACGGACATGACCGACCAACTGTGGGACTCGGTGCTGCGCGTGAACCTCACCGGCACGTTCTACGTGTGCCGCGCCGTGGCTCGCCACCTGATCGCCAACGGGGGCGGAGCGATCGTCACGACCACATCGGGAACCGCCCGCATCCCGTACGACGACCTCTCCGCCTACGGCTCCAGCAAGGGCGGCGTGATCTCGTTCACGCGGACGATCGCGCGGGAGCTCGCACCCACCGTGCGGGTCAACGCGATCGCGCCCGGCCCGACGATCGTCACCGACGCTCCGGATCCGGAGGGCGGGCTGACGGATCTCATCCCGCTGAAGCGCTGGGGCCGTCCCGACGACATCGCCGAGGGCTTCGCCTTCCTGCTCTCGGACCGCGCCCGGTACATCACGGGACAAGTGCTCCACGTCAACGGCGGCCGCTCGATGCACTGAGCGGCGCTCGCCGGCAGGAATCCACCCCATGACCGAACCCCACGACATGACCGAACCCCACGACACCGACGCCCGAGACACCGACCCGGGCCTGCTCCACCTCCGGGCACACATCGCGTTCCACCTCGAGGACGTCGACGGCGGCAGCCCGCACGGGTTCTTGCCGCTCAGCCCGCGGACCGTCCACCGCGACGGGTCGCCGTCGCTCGGCGCAGTCGCCACGATGGTCGACGTGGTCGGGATGCGGGCGGTCGGCCACGACGGGCCGATGGTCACCTCGCACCTCGCGTTGCGCATGCCCACCCGACCCGCCGGTCGAGAGCTCCGCTGCTGGGGACGGAGCGCCCGACAGGGCAAGACCGGAGGGACGTCGATCGTCGAGGTGGTCGACGACGACGGTGAGCGCGTGGGCGTCGCCACCTTGACCGGTGCAGCACTGGTCCCCGGTGGTGGCACCCACGTCAAGCGTTCCGATGGCCCTGACGACTTCTACGTCCAGCGGCCGCGCCCGACCGACGGACCGCATCCCGAGGACTTCATCGGCCTCGAAGCAGACGGACACCGCGAGGGCGCGTTCCGATACCGGATGGCGTTCCACGAGTCGCTCCGCAACGTCAACGGGGTGCTCCATGGCGGCGGTGCGTGTCTGATCGCCGAGCAGGCAGCACGCTGCGCGGCCTCCGACGCCGGCGCGGTCGGCACGGTGTTCGATTCGCTGGACGTCCACTTCCTGAAGCCCGGCCTGGTGGGGCCGTTCACCGCGCGGGTCGAGCTCGTGCCACCGACGGGGGACCGTCGGGCCTTCGTCGTCGAGGTGTTCGACGCCGGGCGGGAGGATCGCCGCATCGCGCTCGGCCTGCTCACCGGCCACGGTCCCTGATCGAGCTCGAACGGTCAGTGCGAGGATCCGCTCGGTAGTCGTGCACGGGCGTGGCCGACCGTGCAACGCGTGCCGTCTGCCTTCTCGCACCAGACGTCGAGCACTGCGGTCCGACGATCGCCGTCGACCTCGATGTCCGTGATCACTCCGCACGCGGTGATCAGATCGTCCTCGAAGATCGGCACGATGTACTTCGTTCGGAGTGCACCGCCCTCGAGGAACCCGTGGCCGAAGCTGGCGGTCAGCATCGACGAGAGCCAGTTGGTCGAGATCATGCCGTCCGCGACCCGACCGGCGAGGCCCGACCGGCGAGCGACATCGTCGTCGGTGTGGATGTTCGAACCGACCAGCTGCGGCATGCCGTTCGCGACGAGCGCGGTGTCGATGCCCTCGCAGTACCACCGCATCCGTTCGGCCGTCATGTGGCGGGTGATCGGTGCGAGTCGGTCCCCCACACTCCAGTGCTCAGCCATCGGACACCTGGTCGCGCTCATCGCCCGGGGCGGCATGGTTCAGCAGCGAGACGTCCCGGTAGGTGGTGTGGAGGTCGTCGGTGAGCGCATCTCGAACCTCGAACGAGATGACCAGGAAGTCGCGCCCTCGACGCGTGTAGCGCTCGACGACCCGTCCACCGACCGAGAGGGTCTGACCGACCCGGATCGCCCGGTGGTGCGTCGCCTCGTACAGGTAGTGGATGCGCGGCACCGGCCCGGCGCCTCCCGGGCACGCTGCCTGGAGGACACGCACCTTGTCGACGTGCGCCATCGTCGGCGGCGCGTACTGGATCTCGGACCCACCGCCATGGAAGATGTCGCCGACCTCCTCGACGCCGTGGCAGTACTCCCGCACGATGAACGCCGTCACCTCGTAGCGCACCGGCTCCAGCACGTCGCCCGGTTCGAGGTCGGAGACGTAGCGTCCGATCACGCGACGATCTCATGAGCCATGGTTGCCTCCGAACAGATCCGATGCGATCTGTCGCCGGAGGATCTCCGCCGATCCATCGGCGACGCAGACCACTCGCACGATCTGCCACGCCTCGGTCAGGCCGACCTCGTTGGTGAAGCCCATCGCACCGTGGACCTGCATCGCCCTGTCGATCGCCTGCAGGGACTTCTCCGTCGAGAGCACCTTCGCGATCGACAACTCGGTGCGTGCGGGCTCGTCGGCGTCGAGCAGCCGCACCGCGTGCAACGCGGACAGCCGTGCCGCGTGGATCTCCGAGTGGGACTCGACCAACGGGAACGACACACCCTGGTGCGAGGAGATCGGCGCGTCGAACGCTCGACGATGGTTCGCGTAGCCCACCGCCAGGTCGATCGCCCATCTCGCGAGACCGATGGCCTTGGCGCAGTTGTACACACGCCCGAGCGTGACTCCTCGCATCGCGACCCGGAAGCCCTCGCCCGGATCCCCGATCACGTGGTCGTCGGGCACGAAGACGTCGTCGAGCTGCAGGATCGCCTCGACGCTGCCGAGATGCCCGAACATCGGGATCACGGAGGAGGCGTCGAAGCCGGGCGCGGTCGTGGGAACGAGGAACGCGCCGATGCCTCCCCTGCGCGCCTGCGCCGCGTCCGGGTCGGTCACGGCGAAGACGATGGCGAGGTCGGCATGACTCCCGTTGCTGATCCACTGCTTGCTGCCGCTCAGCCGCCAACCACCGCGCGTGCGGATGGCGCGCGTGCGCATCATCCAGGCATCGCTGCCAGCATCGGGCTCCGACATCCCGAAGCACATCGACGTGCGGCCGGCCAGGAGGTCGGGGAGGTACTTCTCGGTCGTCGATGCCGGCAGATCGGCCAGGAGGGGGTTCGGGCCCTTGGTCCAGTGGGCGACAGCGTGGAGGCCCAACCAATGGCGCGGCCCCTGTTGGAAGATCGTCTCCCAGACCCGATACATCGCCTCCCAACCGATGCCGCCTCCGCCGATGCTGGCGGGCAACGCCATCGTGTAGTACCCGGCGGCCGCAGATCGTTCCCGAACTCGACGGATCAGCGCGTGGGCGTCGCTCGAGATCCTGCCGTCGAGGTCGTAACGCCGCCGCGGGTCATCCAGCACGTCGGCGTGCTCGTCATGGAGCGCGACGACCTCCGAGCGGAGGAAATGCCGCAAGCCGTCACAGATCTCGTCGATGTCGGTCGTGGTGTCCGTCGTCATCGTCGCCCCCTCGACCAGGACACAGGTTCGCACATCAGCCGTTCAGCTCCGGCAGCACCTTGTCGACGAACAGCTCCATGCTCGCCCAACCGATGCTGGGGTCGACCCCACCCATCAGCGGCTTGAGCGTGACGGTGCCGCGCTCCTCGGCGAACTCGACGCACTCGTCGGGGGTGAGGACGAGATACCTGCCACTGGCGCGCAGCTCCTCGGCGTCGTCGTACTCCGCGTAGACCGAGCCCTTCATACCGGCGGCCCATCGCCCGTAGCTGTTCGTCTCGTGCAACGCGTGCGGTGCGATGCGCGACCAGTCGCGATCGGGGTCCTCGGAGACGAACAGCGCCATCGGCCCGGCCTTCGGGGGCGCGGGCTGATCGGGCAGGGGTCGGCCGAGCTTCTCGAGCTCCTCGAGGTAGATCTCGTAGAGTCTCGGCGCCAGCGGCTCGTAGCCGTCGCACATCGCGGCGGCCCGGCGAGCGGTGGCCGGCGATGCTCCACCGAGGACGATCGCGGGACGTGGGCGCTGATGGGGTCGGGGGAGCACGCGAACCGTCTCGCCGCGGAACTCGAAGGGCTCGCCGGTCCACGCCTGCTTCAGCGCCTCGATCCCCTCCTCCATGAGCGAGGGACGCCGCTTCATGTCGACGCCGAACTGGGCGTACTCGGCGGCGCGGTAGCCGCCGGCCACGGTGAGTCGGAGTCGGCCCTCGCTCACCAGGTCCAGCACGGCGAGGTCCTCGGCGATCTTGAGCGGGTGATGGAGCGGGAGGAGCACCACGCTGAGCCGCACGAGCAGGTTCTCGGTGGCCCCGGCGATGGCCGATCCGAGCACGATGGGCGACGGGAGGTACCCGTCGTCGCTCGCGTGGTGCTCGGACAGCGTCACGCTCGTGAAGCCGCGCTGGTCCGCCCACGCGCACTGCTCGATCGCCGCTGGGTACAAGATGTCGGCCGGAGCGCCGAACGACGGCGCCCGCATGTCGTAGCCGAGGTGGTAGGTGACGGTCATCGTGTTCCTTCAGTGTCCTGCCGCCTCGGCGGCCTCGACGTGCGACTCCACGAGCGACGGGAAGCGAGCCGGGTCGCGTCGGAAGAGGTCGTGTGACGACGCTTCGAACGTGACGATCTCGGCGCCGGCGCGGCGGTATCCCGCCTGCTCCTCGGCGTTCACGAACGTGTGCCCTCCCGATGTCGTCTGCCCACTGCGAACGACGAGGGTCGGTGTCCCGAGCGCTTCGAGCTCGTCGTAGTAGCGGCGCTCGACCGACTCGCGGGCGATGCCGGCGAGTGCCACCTCGTCGATCCGGCTCACGACCGGCGTGCCCCGCCACCGGCCGGCCACGAACGACGGCGCCCAGGCCCCACCGTCGATGCCGATCTCGCCACCGATGTAGTCGCCGATCGAGAGCGACCGCACGCGGTCCGCGACCTCGAACGCGTAGGGCAAGCCATAGGCCGTCCCGCGGGAGAACATCATGAGGTGGAAGCGGCCGATCCCGGCGTGCTCGACGACGGCCCCGAGGTCGCGGACGTGGTCGTCCCGGTGGTAGCCACTCGGGGGCGTGCCGCTACGACCGCGTCCGCGGAGGTCGATCACGAGGATGCGCCGAGCGAACACGGGGACGACGCCGATGTAGTCGTCGGCGACGCAGGTCAGCCCCGGCACGAACACGATCGGGTCGAGATCGCGCGCCGGCGCGACGGGACCCGTGTCGAGGTAGTGGATCCTGACGTCGTCGCTCTCCGCGAACCGAGCGAGACGGTGTGGCGGCGCGTCGGGGTCCCAGATCGAGTGCGTGGCGTGCAGCGAGTGGGTCACTCCCCGGCCCGCCGCGGATCATCGGGGAGGAGATCCTCCACCAGGAAGGTCGGAACGGGGACGACGGCCGGGTCGAGGTAGACCATCTCGTCGATCGTGGCCGTCTGCCGGACACCGTGGGCCGCCAGCTCCTGCAGCGCGCCGGCGAGACCGTCGACCCGCAGACCGTGCGCGTGGAACCGATTACGGCGGATGTCGGTGCCCCACAACTCGACCGAGGATCCTTCGGGCGGCATCGGGAAGAGCAGCAGGGGGCAGTCCACGAGCGACACGATCGCTCCGACCTGATCGGGTGCGGCATCGTCTCGCACTCGGAGGACCTCGGTCCCGAACAGAGCGGCCAGACGCTCGGCGACGGATCGCGGATCGTTCACGACGGCCGTCACGAACGCGTACTGCCCGACTGGCACCACGGGCGGCCGCGGCAACGGCTCGAGCGCGTGACCCCATCGAGGATCGTCGTCGGTGTGACGGTCGCTCCATTCCAACAACAGGCCGGAGCTCTCGCGCGGCTTGGTGTAGAAGATGTGATCGTCGAGCCACACCTGCGGCGTGAGATCGAGCTCACCCAATCGTTCCGCCGTCGCCTTCGCATCGTCCACGTGCAGCGCGATCGAATGCATCCCGCCGCCCCAGGACTCCACGAAGTTGCGGACGGGCGAGTGCTCGCCGACCGGTGCCCCGATCTCGATCGAGTTGTCGCCGATCCAGATCATCCCACCGCGCCGGCCGATGCCGGGCTCCTCGGAGACATGGTCGTGCATCACGACAGCACCGAACAGACGCTGGAGTGGGCCGAGCAGATCGTCGTAGTCGGCACCCATCGCGGTGGTGTGCCAGAGCCGGTTGATGTGGGCCATGTCGCTCCTACCCCAGAGCCGGTTCCTGCACCGGCGCCTTGGCCGCCTCGCGCCCCGCGATGTGACCGAAGGTGAGCGCCAGCCCGATCGTCGCGCCGGGCCCCCAGTACGCCTGTCCCGCCGGTGACGCCACGCAGTTCCCCGCCCCGAAGACCCCCGGGATCGGCGTGCCGGTCGCGTCGAGGACACGCGCCGCGGCGTCGGTGACGGGACCGCCGTTGGTGTCGAGCGTGCCGGCGCCGAGGATCACGCAGTGATAGGGGCCCTCCGGCGAGAAGGGGGCCATGGTCGCGTTGGGCGAGCCAGGTCTCCTCGGTGCGTTCCACGACTGCTCGATCGGCGATTCGCCACGGTGGAAGTCCTCGTCGACGCCCGTCTGCGCGAAGCCGTTGAACCGCTCCACGGTCGCGTGCAGGTTCTCGAGGAAGTCGGGGCCGAGGCGGGCGCCGCCCGTCTCGGTCGCGATGGCGGCGAGCCTCGCGTCGATCAGCTCGGCGAGCTCCGCCCAGCTGTCGGCCGACACCACGTAGTCGACCTTCTCGTCGGGTTGGGGGACCGGGGGGCGGAACGGCCAGGGGTTCGGGGCCTGCGCCACGGTGTCGTCCCAGATCATGAAGAGCAGCTGATTGGGGTACTCGCGCCCGGTGATGTCGTACTGGGCGTGGATCTGTCCCCGTTCGTTGTAGGGGGCCTTCTCGTTCACGACGCGACGGCCGTACTTGTTGACCTGGATCATCGCATCGCCGTACGGCA
>SKSP01000471.1 GCA_007122945.1 Ilumatobacteraceae bacterium
TACTCGAGTGGCGATGGCGGTGGTCCCCACCTCTCCGTCGGTGTCTCGCGGGAGCGCGATGAGTGCGCGGATGATGGCGAGACTGCCCGAGCCTTGCGGCAGCCGGTTCGCCCTGGCACGAGGCGGCGTTGCCGTCGAACGCTGGCGCAGTACCAGCTGCTCGGAGCGAAGGTCGAAGTTGCCGGCTGCGTCGGCCCACGACCATCCAGCGGTCGTCAACGCGGTGCCGAGCGCCTCCCCCACGAACGGGACGACGAGCATCGGCGTTCCGACCTCGGTGAGCAGGGTGCGGATCGATTCGAGGTCGGGGAGCTCGTTCGGATACGGCGCCCGCCGCCGCTCGTTCACGGCGAAGGTTCCCCGCACCTTGCCGAGCGTGAGATCCAAGATCGCATCGACCCTTCCATCGTGGACGGGCCGCTCGCGCTCGACCCGAACGGTGGCCCCGGACGCCTCCAGAGCGGGGAGCACATGCATAAGCACAACGACAAGCATAAGCACTGTGCTTATGTAGGGCAATGAGCGAATGGTGGAGCGGTGTGTCGAGGCGCGGCTTCTACGGTCCTTGGCGCAACTGACCGTCGAGACCGCCTGACCGGATGCCTGGCCCGACGGCCAGTCGGTTCCGGTGGCGGTCAGTCCGGGTGGGGCGTAGGCGTTACTGGTTGTTCTTCGACATCCAGACGCCCGGCATCACCTACGCCGTCACCGGCCCCCGGCTTCGAGGCCGTACTCTGACCGAGCCGCGGCACGCCTGACGAACGTCTGCGTCTGGTGCCCCATGACGACGCGCCCGGCCACCGTGTTGACCCCGGCGGGCCGGGCGTGGGAAGGGGGTCGGAACCGAGGTCTAACCTCGTCGTCGTGCCCGCCAAGTCGTCGAAGTGGATCTCAGGGTCGAACAAGTACCTCACGATCGGTACGAAGCTGCTCGAGGTGCTCGAACGAGACGACGTCAAGCCCCATGTGCAGGCGGCGTCGGACGGCTTGATCTCCTGGGCACAGACGCGACGGAAGGAACACGCCGCATCGGGACGGAAGCTCGACCCGCTCGGTGCGGTCACCAGTCGCGTCGGTCACCAGCGGCTCGAGCGGCGCCTCGACGAGCTGTTCGCCGTGGTGTCGGAGTTCGACGCGGTCCGCCCGGAGCTCGCTGAGGAACTCCGGACCACGGAGGCCGATCTGCGTCGGGCCGTCACCGTGACGGCGCAGCTCTCGGCGACGAACCGGCTGCGGGCCCGCCGGGACATCTACAAGCGTCTGGACGTGATCGAGGAGCGTCTCGTCGAGGCCATCTTGCCGGACGACTCGTCACCATCCGACCCGATGCCGGGCTGAGCCCGGAACCGAGCGCGTTCGAGCCGACCGTCGCCTCAGCGCGCCCCCTCCGACTACTCGATGGCGGTGACGTGACCAGCATCGTCACCGTCGCTCGGCTCGCCAGGCTTCTCGTCGCGCTGGCGACGCGCCCGTTCGGCGATCCCGGTCGCCAATCTGCCCGTCATCTTCGCGGCGCGACCGCCGGTCTCGGCGCCGAAGCCCTTGACGGTGCCCAGGCCACCCGACCCGCTCTCCCTCGCCCTGTCCCACTGCTCGGAAGCAGCGTCGGCCCACCGGCGTGCCTCCGCAGCCTGCCCACCTGACTCGATGCCGAGCGTCCCGTGGAAGTCGTGGACCGAGACGGCGATGACATTGCTCGACCGGACGACGGCCGGGGTGGCCTTCGGGTTGAACAGCACCTTCGAGTTCGCTCGGCTGACCGCAGCCTCCATGCGCTCCAGCAAGCGGTCGGTGACCTCGGTCATGAGCTGCACCCGCTCGCGTCGAGCAGCCTTCAACCCGAGGCGGTGACGGTCGAGTTCCTCCGGAGCAGCGTCGAGCACCCGATCGAGCTCGAGGACCCCAACCGCATCGTGCAACTGCAGACAGCGCGCCAACACGGCGAGCCACTTCTGGACCTCGCCCTCGGCGTCCTTGACGATGTCGGCGAGGTCGCCGACCTTGGACTTCCGCTCCAGCTTGTCGGCGAGGTCCCCGAGTTGACGCAACGCGTAGCCCTGGGTTTCCAGGATCGTGCCCGACGAGTGCTGCACCTTCGACCAGGTCACCTCCGAGACCCGACCCACCGCGTCGCGGACGCTCATCGCCTCGTTGACGGCGAGGTCGACGCCGTCCATGCGTGCCAACACCTGGTTCGTCTGGGCGCGCAAGACGTCGTCGAGCTTCTCGTCGATCCTGGCGAGGTAGTCGGTGATCTCGTCCATCGCCTGTTGCATCGCGAGCTGGGTCATGATCCCCGCGGCGCCGGTCAGGATCGCCGGATTGGACGCCATCGAGCCGGGCGACGTCACGACTTGGATCCACTGCTTGATGTCGCCGGGTTCGCCCACCATCGCGTGGCTGATCCCCGGCGTCTTGGTGTCCATCAACCCGTACTTCTCGATCGCGGCGGCCGACTCTTCGGTCAGCTTCACCCAGCGGCCCGACTCCGCCGCAATCTCTGCGCCCGACCGCAGCACGTGGGCGGCGCTGCGCAGCGCGCGCTCGAGACGGGACAACCCGAGGTTCCTCGACGGCAACCCCTCCGCGGCCAAGAACCGTTCGACGTCGGTCGGATGGCCGATGACGGCGAGACCGTCGCCATCGAAGATCAGCTCGACCTCGTTGCCCATCGCTCGTGCCTCCTTCACCCACCGGTCATCGTCGCGTCCAGTGTCGAGCACAGTACCGACGACGAGCCACGCCGTTGAGCTCACTCGACGGTCCTTCGACCGAGCGCCGAGGGTCCGCTCACCTCGCCTCGTGTGGCATGGTTCGAGACGCTCCCGCCTCGCCCATGACCCAAGGAGTCCGCGACATGACGTTCACCGCGATCGACATCGACGTGGCCGATTCGGTCGCCACCATCGCGATCAAGCCGTTCGAGCGAACCCAGGCCGAGGGTGCCCGGCATCCCGGGTTCGTCGACGTCCACACCGCCATCGCCGAGGCGCTCGAACGCTTCCGCTGGGACGACGAGATCCGGATCATCGTGATCACGGGCGCCGAGGACGGCGAGTTCTACTGGGCGCCCGGTCCTGGCTACTACGACGAGACGA
>SKSP01000336.1 GCA_007122945.1 Ilumatobacteraceae bacterium
ACGTCGAACATCGGGGCGAGCGGCCCGAGCCGGGTGGTGTCGTGGACCAACGACGGGTGCATCCCGGTGTCGAACACGACGGCCCCACGTGCGTGCTCGACGAGGAACGCGCCGACGGGCATGCGGAACCGACCCGTCTCACCGGTGACCATCGAACCGGCATCGGTCGTGATCCAACCGCACTCGAGCGGCGTCACCCGGACCGTCATCGTCCCGACTGTAGATCGTCACCGGGACGGTGGTGTCGGGCGGGCCTCACCCGGACCTGATCACGAACCACGCGACGAGGAAACCGAGGCTGTTCGTCCCGACGTGGGTGAGGATCGGCGCGACCAGGCTGCCGCTCACCAACCGGAGCCAGCAGAACACGACGCCGGCCAGCGCCGTTCCGATGACGGCGAGCACCACCGCCGCGACGGCGCCCCCGGTCCCCCCGAACGCGTCCGCGAGCACCGGGTTGACCTCGGAGATGTCGAGCGACGGCAGAAGGTGCCAGAGCCCGAACAGCGCGCTGCTCGCGAGGACGGCCAGCCCGGTCGTCGTCCGCTGCAGGAACATGCCGAGCAGGACGCCCCGGAACGCGACCTCCTCCAGCAGCACCGTGCCGAACGGGATGCGGACGAACACCTGGTACGCCATGCCCAACGCGGACACCTCGCCGACCCGACGGTCCTCGAACAGCTCGCTGGTCGGCGGGATCAGCGCGGCGACGACGAGCACGATCCCGATCGCCGTGAGCACGAGGACGCCGACGAGGGTGCCCCGCCGCCACGTGTCCCGTCCGAGCCCGAGGCGGGACGGACCGACCCGGTCGACACCGAGCGCGAGCCACAGCAGGATCGCGGTCATCGCCAGGCTCCACGGGAGGTACGCCCAGCTCGGCAGCACCTCGTTCGTCATCACGTTCGAGACGGCGAGCAGGCAGATCGCCGCCGCGAGCGGTCGATGCGGTCCCACGACGAGCCGAGGGTAGGCGATGGCCACCTACGATCGACCGCGATGACCACGATCGACCCGTTCTCCTCCGCCGTCGAGATGCTCGCCGCCCGACGCTCCGGCGACGTCACCGCGACCGAACTGCTCGACCTGCACCTCGAGCGCATCGATCGGTTCGACGGCGAGCTGAACGCGATCCCGATCCCGAATCGCGATGCGGCGTACGAGCGCGCCGCGGCGATCGACGCCGCGCCGGGTGACGGTGCGCTCGAGGGACTCCCGCTCACGATCAAGGACTGCATCGTGGTCGGCGGCTTGCGATCGACCGCCGGCGTCGAGGCGCTGCGCGACAACGTGCCCGACGCGGACGGGCCGGTCGCTGCCCGTGTCCTCGGTGCGGGCGCGGTGCTGATGGGCAAGACGAACGTGCCGCCGATGGCGTCGGACTGGCAGTCCGACAACCCGGTGTTCGGGCGGACCGTCAACCCGTGGGACACCCGGCGCACACCTGGTGGGAGCACCGGTGGTGGCGCCGCCGCCCTCGCCGCCGGGATGACCCCGCTCGAGTTCGGCAGCGACATCGGCGGATCGATCCGCGTGCCCGCTGCGTTCTGCGGGCTCTACGGCCACCGGCCGTCGGATTCGGCCGTGCCCCGCAGCGGTCACGTGCCCGGGGTGCCGGTCGCGGTGCCGGGTTCGGTGATGGGCGTCCAGGGACCGCTCGCCAGGTCCGCGGCCGATCTGGAGCTCGCGCTCGACGTGATCGTCGGGCCCGAGCCGGGGGAGGACGCCTGGCGCCTCGAGCTCGCTCCGGCCCGGGGGTCGTCGCTCGCCGACCTGCGGGTCGCGATCCTCCCGGCGCTCGACGTCATGCCCGTCGACGACTCGGTCGGCGCTGCGGTCGAGCAGGTCGCCGCCGCGGTGGGTGCGGCTGGTGCGACGGTCGCCGAAGCGGCGCCCGACGTCGACTGGACGGGCCTGATCGAGACCTACAAGGCCCTGCTCGCGATAGCGGTGTTCGACGAGATGTCGCCCGAACAGCGCGAGAAGGTCGCCGCCGACCGGGTCGCGGCGGGCGACGACTTCGAGGCCGGCACCGTGCGCGGGCTCAGGGCGACGGCGTTCGACATCGCCACGTTGCACGTCGAGCGCGAGCGGGTGCGGCAGCGCTTCGCCGACTTCTTCCGCGACTGGGACGTGCTGGTCGCCCCGATCACGCTCGGGCCCCCGTTCCTGCACACCCGTGAGCGTTGGAACGACCGGACGTACACGGTGAACGGTCGCGAGGTCCCGTACGGCTGGCAGGTGGTGCCCCCGGCGATCGCCACCCTGCCGGGTCTGCCGGCGACGGCGTTCCCGGTCAGCCGGGTGACCGTCGACGACGTCGAGCTCCCGATCGGCCTGCAGGCGATCGGCCCGTACCTCGAGGACCGCACCCCGATCCGCTTCGCCGGCCTCCTCGCCGACGAGATCGGCGGCTTCGTCCCACCCCCGATGGCTCGCGCCTGACCTCAGGCTACGGTCGTGGTTCGAGAAGGGGGTGACGTGCTCCGACTCATCGACCTGTTGGCCGGCCTCTCGCGGGTCGCGGACGCGGGGTTCGGGTTGCCACCCGGCGAAGCCCTACGCTCCTCGGCGCTCGCCGCCTTGCTCGGCCGCTCGGCCGGGTACTCCGACGACGACCTGCGCGCCGGCATGTACTCCGCCCTGCTCCTGCACCTCGGGTGCATCGGATACTCCCACGAGACCGCCCGACTCTTCGGCGACGAGCTCGTCAGCAACGGCGCGGTCGCGCGCACGAACGTCGCCGACCCGCGCGACGTCCTCACCTCGTACCTCCCGGCGTTGGTGCGGGGCCGTCCGGCGATCGAGCGGATCAGGCTGGGCGTCAACGTGGTCGCCCGCGGCAAGCGGTTCGGCAAGGCCTACGAGACGACGGCGTGCGAGATCGGGCGTGATGCGGCTCGTCGGCTGCGCCTGCCCCGAGCGGTCGAGCACGGCGTGTACCACTCCTACGAGTGGTGGAACGGACGAGGTGTCCCCGATCGCCTCGCGGGCGACGCGATCCCGGCGGGTGCTCGCATCGCGATGCTGACGACCGTCGCCGCCCTGTTCGAGACGATCGGCGGCCCCGCCGCGGCGGTCACGGCGGTGCGCGACCAGGCGGGGAGCATCCTCGACCCAGGGCTGGCCGACCACTTCACCCGTCGAGCAGACGTGCTGTTCGCCGAGCTCGACGCCGCCGACCCGCGCGACGTCGTCCTCGAGGCCGAGCCGGAGCCGACGATGCGGGTGGCCGACGGGCAGCTCGCCTCGGTCGCCGCCGTCTTCGGCGACGTGGTCGATCTCAAGACCCCCTGCACCCACGGTCACGCACGCGGCGTCGCGGAGCTGGCGCGCCGAGCCGGCGAGCAACTCGGGCTCGCCGCCGGCGACGTCGGGGACCTCGAGGTGTCGGGCCTGCTCCACGACCTCGGCCGGGTCGCCGTGCCCAACGCGATCTGGGAGAAGCCGGGACCCCTCGGCGCCCACGAATGGGAGCAGGTGCGGTTGCACGCTTACCACTCCGAGCGGATCCTGGCCTGGTCCGGTCCGTTGGCGTCGCTCGCTCCGATGGTCGGTGCCCACCACGAGCGCCTCGACGGCAGCGGCTACCACCGTGCGTGTGTCGGCCGCGAGATCGGTGTGCCCGCCAGGGTGCTCGCTGCGGCCGACGCCTACCGGGCGATGTCCGAGCCCCGGCCGCATCGCGCCGCACTCGCTCCCGAGGAGGCCGAGCGGCAGCTCCTCGAGGATGCGCAGCGTGGCACGCTCGACGCCGACGCCATCACCGCCGTGCTCGCGGTGGCCGGCCACGATGCCGTCGCGGATCGCCCGCTGCCCGCAGGGTTGACCGAACGCGAGGTGGAGGTCCTCGCGCTGGTCGCGCAGGGGTGCTCCAACCGACGGATCGCCGAGCGGCTCGTCATCTCCCGCCGCACGGCCGAACACCACGTGCAGCACATCTACGCCAAGATCGGCGTCTCGAACCGGGCCTCGGTCGCGTTGTACGCGATCGAGCACGGTCTCCTCCGCTCCCCGGATGGGTAGGCGCTCCCCGGATGGGTAGGCGCTCCCCGGATAGGTAGGCGCTCCCCGGATAGGTAGGGCTACCGATGCGCCCTGCGCCGTCGTCGCGTACACCCGAGGGATCGACGACGAGGAGGAGTGAACCATGGACACCGAACACATCCATCGAACCGTCTCTCGCGATGGCACCGAGATCGCCGCCCGGGTGAGTGGCGACGGGCCACCCGTCGTGCTGGTCCACGGCGCCTTCGGCGGCGCCGACACGACCTGGATCTCCCTGTTGCCGTTCCTGACCGACCGGTACACGTGCTACGCGATGAGCCTGCGGGGTCGAGCCCCGAGCGGGTCGGCCGACGACCACTCGCGAGATCGCCTCGTCGACGACGTCGTGGCCGTCGCCGAGAGCATCGGTCAGACGGTCGGCGTGCTCGGTTTGTCGAGTGGTGCGCTGCTTGCGCTGGCTGCTGCCGAGCGCAGCGACGCGCTCGGCGCGGTGGCGGCGTACGAGCCTCCCGTCTTCGAGCTCCTCGACGGAGAGCTCGGCGCAGCGTTCGAGGACACCGTCGCCCGCGTCACGCAGGCGGCTGCGGACGGCAGGCCGGCCGACGCCGCCGAGACGTTCCTCCGTGTCGTGACGAACGACGACGAGTTCGCCGCGATCTCCGAGGTCGGTCTCGTCGACGCCGTCGTGCCGAACGTCGACGTCCAGGTGCGCGAGTTCCCGCAGGTCATCGGCGCCCCGCCGCCGAGCCCCACCGAACCGGGAGAGCTCGCCAAGATCGCCGCTCCCGTGCTGCTGCTCCAGGGAACTCGGTCCGAGCCGGCGTCCTGGTTCCCCGACGGAATCCGGCACTGCGCCGACCACATCCGCACGGCCCGGGTGACCACGATCGACGGTGCCGGCCATCTGGGGCCGATCCTCGAACCCGGCGCCGTCGCGGCCGAGCTCGTCGACTTCTTCACCGACGCTCTCCAGCCGGCCTCGACCCGCTGACGCTTGCCCCACCCTGCCCCGAGCAGCCGCCCCCGACGGGCCCCGGGACCAGCAGCTGAGTGACACAGAGTCGCTGGCTGCCGGCATACCCGGCGCTGGGCGACACAGAGTCGCTGGGGTGTCGGTGAGGTCGGTCGGGGATCAGCAGCTGAGTGACACAGAGTCGCTGGCTGCCGGCCCTGGCGGCACGTAGCGACACAGAGTCGCTGGGGTGCGGGTGGGGTGGGGTTCGGATCTTCAGCTGAGTGACACAGAGTCGCTGGCTGCCGGCATACCCGGCGCGGGGCGACACAGAGTCGCTGGGGTGCTGGGGTGCTGGGGTGCTGGGGTGCTGGGGTGAGGTGAGGTCGAGTCGGGTCAGGGGGTCGATGCGAGCCAGGTGCGGGCGTCGGACATCATCTCGATGGTCTGGCTGTGGGCCATGTCGTAGGCGCGTTGGGTCACGGACCATCCGGCGTCGCCGAGCGCGTCGGCCGCCGCCCGACCGCGCTCGGGCGGGATGATCGTGTCGCGCTCGCCGACCTGGATCAGCGCCGGCGTTCCCTGACCCCTGGCGAGATCGAGCTCGAGTCCTTCGACCTCGGGGAGTCCGCAGCACATCGCCCACACACCTCCCACCCGCTCGCCGCCGACGCGGCCGGCGAGTGCCAACGCGAGGAACCCGCCCTGGGAGAACCCGCCGAGGACGCACTGGTCGCGACCGATCCCGGCGGCGACGCACTCGCGGCTGACCAGATCGTCGACCAGGTCGACGGCGGCGAGGAACGACTCGGCGACGGGCCCGTCGTCGCCGCGGTCGTACCACGACGCACCGTCGGTGCCGGCGACGTCGTGGGGCCCCCGTGGACACACGGCGGTGAACCGCTCGTCGGGGTCGACGAGCGGGACGTACGCGGCGAGGTGGTGCTGCTCGGCGCTCCAGCCGTGGAGGAGGAACAGCCGGCGGGGGGCGCCCTCGCGGTCGATGCGGTAGGTGGTGAGGCTCACCCGTGCATCGTCGCGCGTGATCAGCCCGGGAGCGTCACCCCGAGGCGCGGCAGCACCTCGTGCGCCGTCAGTTCGAGTTGCTCGTCCATCTGCTCGCGGGTCAGACCGGGCATGTCGAAGAAGAACACCATGTGCTGGCAGCCGACCTCGTCGCGGTACACGGCGAGCGTCTCGGCGACCTCGTCGACCGAGCCGATGGCCATCACCCGCTGGTCCATGGAGTCCTCCAGCGAGGGGCGATGGTCGAACGGGGTGGGCGATCCGTCGGGCATGCGGTAGCTGCGGAAGCGGCCGTACGGGGCGAGGAACTTGACCCACTCGTCGTGCGGGTCGCGGCCGGTGCGCACGGCGTCGTCGTGGGTGCGCCCGACGTGCACGTTGATCGCGAGACAGCGGGCCTCGCCCGGCGCGAGCTCCCAGCCGTGGGCGGCGGCCCGCTCCGCGAAGTCGTCCCACCACTGCTTCGTGGTCTCGGGGCCGCGCGCCGGGATGACGGCGTGGTGGCCGACCCGGGCGCAGTACTCGAGCGTCGGCGGGGAGGTGACCGCCTGCCACACGTCGATCGGGGCGATCGGGCGGGGGATCAGCGTCAGCTCCTGGACGGTCGATCCCCGGTCGGGGATGCCCGGTGGGGGCAGGACGAAGTGCTTCCCGGTGAACGAGAAGCGCTCCTGGGTCCACGCCGCCTTGATGATCTCCATCGACTCCTCGAACAGCTCGCGGTTGACCCGGTCGAGCTCGGCCGACATCTCGTTGTCGCCCGACGCCACCACGCCACCGAGCGACTGCGCCTCGCGCGGCACCGTGCCGCGACCGACGCCGAACTGCATGCGGTTGCCGGTGAGGATCTGCATGGTGGCGGCGTCCTCGGCGAGCCGCAGCGGGTGCCACTGCGGCACGACGTTGAACATCTGACCGAGCCGCAGCCGCTCGGTCTCCTTGGCGAGGTGCAGCCCGAACAGGATCAGGTTGGGGGTGACCTCGTAGCCCTCGTACTGGAAGTGGTGCTCGGTCAGCCACATCGTGTCGTAACCGAGCCGGTCCATCGTGCGGGCCCAGTGGAGCAGGTTGTCGTAGCACGCCAGCACGTCGTCGTTCCCGTACCGACGGTCGACCGGGGCGGGCGGGCCCCACCCGGCGTCGGGCATCGGGACGGTGCCGTAGAAGTTGGCGTCGATCCGCATCGGATCAGTCTCGCAGCGCCATGTGTCGAGCGCGTGAACGAGTTCAGATCGCGCTGAGGCCGCCGTCGATCACGAGCGTCGTGCCGTTCACGTACGACGCATCGTCGGACGCGAGGAACGCCGCCGCGGCGGCGACCTCCTCGGGGGTGCCCTGCCGCTTCATCGGTGGTGCCGCGGCACGCACGTCCATCCGGCCGGCGATGTCGCCGAACTCGCGCCGCGCCATCGTCGAGTCGATCAACCCGAGCAGCAGCGTGTTCGAGCGGATCCCCCGCTTGGCGTACCGGACGGCGATGTGGCGGCTGACCGCGACCTGGGCGGCCTTGGTCGCCTCGTACGCGACGCCGGATCCGCCGAGCACCGCGGCGACCGACGAGACGAACACGAACACGCCGTGACCGCGCTCGAGCATCGGCCCCAGGGCGTGTTGGGCGGTCAGCCAGTGCGACCGCACGTTCACGTGGTCGTGGCGCTCCCAGTCGTCGAGGGTCTGGTCGTGGAGGGCGCGGCCGCTCGCGATCCCGACGTTGCACACCACCACGTCGAGGGGGCCGAGGTCGGATTCGGCGATGTCGACCGCCCGCCGGCACGCGTCCGGATCGGCCGCATCGGCCTCGATCGCGAGGCCGCGTCCGTCGAGGGCGGCGACGGTCTCGTCGGCAGCGGCGAGGTCGCGGTCGGTGACGGCCACGGCAGCGCCCTCGGCGGCGATGCGGATCGCGATCGCGCGGCCGTTGCCGATCGCGAGGTCCTCGCCGGGGCGCGGCGGGCCATCCGCGCCGCCGCCCACGACGAGGACGTTGCGACCGTCGAACCTGCGCATCACTGCTCGGGCCGGCCCGTGGTCAGAGCCCGGGTGTGTCGATGGCGCCCATCGACGCCCAGTAGTCGTTGATCGACCGCTGGATGCGGACGTACCAGATCAGGTTGCCGATCAGCGGGAGCAGGAACCACAGGCCCCACAGGGTCGTGATCGGGGGCTCGCGCCGTTGGGCCCGGTACATCTTCTCGACCTCGTTGGCCATGAGGAACATCGTCACGGGCGAGACGAACAGCGTGATCACCAGGTACACCGCGCCGCCGAGGCCCTCACGGGTGTGGTTCTTCAGGTCGCTCCCGGTCTGGTACGACCACACGAGCGTCCAGATCCCGAACGTGATGATCGTGAGCAGGATCACGAGCCCGATCGAGCGGCGCTTGCCGAGCGGGCCGAGCCCGGGTGCGCCGAACACGGGGGGTGGCGGTGGTGTCGTGAATCCCGACGGGACCGGTGGCGGGGACCCGCCGGGTGGGCCGGGTGGCGGGGGCGGGAAGTCGCTCATCGTCGCGAACCGTAGCCCGCCGCCCCGCCTCCCGACGTCAGCTGTCGAACGCCGCCGCGAGCAGCTCGCGCTCGACGTCGTCGAGGTCGAGCGTCGCGACCGCGTCGAGCGCGGCCGGGCTCATCTTGCGGGAGGTCTTGCGGATGACCTCGATCAGGTGATCGCGGTCGAGGCGGTCGGCGACGTCGGCGAGCTGGGTCTCGACGAACACCAGGCACGCGGCGTCCTCGACGAGCTGCGTGTCCGGGTCGGTCCCGAGCCCCTCGCGGCGGACGAGCGCCTGCACGCGCGCGATCTCGTCGTCGGCGTACCCGGCCGACCGGAGGATCCCCTCGACGTCGTCGGCGTGGCGCCGCTTCTGGTCGCGCCGCCAGCGGAGGTAGCCGGCGCGGCCCTCCGGGTAGCTCGTCCGGGGCAGCTCCCACCGGCGCAGGTGGTGGGCGCGTGCCGCCAGGACGACGGTGTCGTCGGCGGCGGGGTCGAGCCGCCGGACCCACTCGGCGGCGAGCTGCCCGTGGACGCGGGCGAGCGGCCCGGTCGAGGTGTGCGTCGAGGTGTGCGTCGAGGTGCGCGTCGAGGTGTGCGTCGAGGTGCGCACGGCGACGGTCGTCGGGTCGTCGGCGTTCGCGGCATCGATCGCGGCGACGGCGGCGGTGAACCGGTCGTCGCTCAGACCGCACACTCCGAGTCGCCGACCTCGGCCGAGAACGGTCCGGTCTCGTCGTAGTCGGCGTAGAACTCGGGTGCGTCGTCCGGGGTCGGGAAGTGGTCGAGCTCCTTCAGGCCGGCGGCCACCTCGCGGGCGCCGCCGGACCGGTCGAGCCAGCCGCGGAACGTCTCGCCGGCCTCGCGCTCGGCGGCGAAGCGGCGGATCACGCGCACGGCGGCCTCGGGGGCCGCCTTGGCCGGGAGCCGCAGGGCCTTGTCGCCGAAGTGGATCTGCTCGTCGCCGACGTAGCCGCCGAGCAGCATCTGGTACCCGGGGGCCGACCGCCCGTGGGCCCGGCGCTCGGCACCGAAGAACCCGATGTCGGCGGCGTGGTGCTGGCCGCAGCTGTTGGTGCAGCCGGAGATGTTGATGCGCACGCCGCCGACCTCGGCGAGGCCCTCCTCCTCGAGCTGGGCGCCGATCGCCTTGGCGAGCCCACGCGACTGGGTGACCGCGATGTTGCACGTGTCGGCACCCGGGCAGGCCACGACGTCGCGGGCGAGCTCGGCACCGGGGCGGGCCATGCCGATCTGCTCCAGCCGCTCGTACAACACCGGGAGCTGGGCGTCGGTGAGACCGCGGAACACGATGTTCTGCCGGTTCGACAACCGCACGTCGGCGCCGAGCTCGCGCTGGATCGAGGCGAGCGCGCGGAACTGCGACGACGTCACGTCGCCGAGGTGGGCGTAGGCGACCGCGGACACAGATCCGTTGGCGACGCCGCGGATCACGCTCGACGCCACCCAGCGGCCGTACGGGTCGCGGGGCAACAGGTCGACGCGCACACCTTGGCCGACCTCGGTCGGGGTCTCGGAGTTCGACACGCCGGCCGGCTCGTCGCCGGCCTTCCGGACCTCCTCGGGGACGCCGCCCGGCCAGGTGGTCGACGCCGGCAGCGTGTGGCGGACCTTCACCACCCGGCGGCGGACCTCGTCGATGCCGAGCGTGTCGACGAGCCATTTCATCCGGGCGCGCAGCTTGTTGTCGCGGTTGCCGGCCTGGTCGAACACCCGCAACGTCGCCTCGATCGTCGGCAGCAGGTCCTCGCGCGAGGTGAAGTCCTCGAGGGCGAGCGCCGGGTGCGGCGTCGCGCCGAGCCCACCGGCGACGTAGACGCGGAAGCCGTGCTCGGTGGAGCCGTCGTCGTGGGTGCGGGTGGTCGCCACGACTCCGACGTCGTTGAACATCGCCTGACCGCAGTCGGTCGAGCACCCCGAGAAGTTGACCTTGAACTTGCGGGGGAGGCGCTGGCCGAGCGGGTTGCGCACGAAGTGGCGGAACGTCGCCTCGGCCCACGGTGTGACGTCGAGCTTCTCGTGCGGGCAGGCGCCGGCGAGGTGGCAGGCCATCACGTTGCGGACGGTGTCGCCGCACGCCTCGCGCGTGGTCAGGCCCACGCCGCCGAGGATGCGCATCACCTCGGGTACCTTCGTCAGCTCGACGAAGTGCATCTGCACGTTCTGGCGGGTCGTGATGTGACCCCAGCCCCGTGAGTGGGTCTCGACGAGCTGGCCGAGCGTCTCGAACTGCTCGGGCGTGATCGAGCCGGCCGGCAGCTTGATGCGCACCATCTGGTTGGTGCCGCCCTGGCGCTGGCCGTAGATGCCGTTGTTGAGCCGCATGACGCGGAACACGTCCTCGTCGATGTCGCCGGCGAGGTATTGCTCGATCGCCTGCTCGAAGCGCTCGACGTCGGCGGCCTGCTCGGCGTCGAGGTCACGGGGTGCGGTGATGGCGGCGGGGATGCCCATGGTTGAATACTCCCAAAACCTGATCGGAGAAGTCAACTTTAGCGGTCGCGACGGCTTCTAGCGACCGGCGTCCTCGCCGATCTCGCGCAGCGCATCGTGCAGCGCGGCCCGCAGTCGGCGCGCCATCGCCGCCGACAGGTGCGCCGCCAGGCCGGCGCCGGGGCTCCCGACCTCCTCGACGGTCAGCACGACACGTGGCTCCGCGTCGTCGTAGTCGTCGCTGATCGCGACCGCCCACGCGATCCGCATGATGTCGTCGTCGTCACCGGGGGGCAGGTCCGCCTCGGTGAACGGGTAGTCGTCGATCGATCGCCGCATCCCCGCATCATCGCACCCAGTTCCGTCTGCCGGGATCGGCGGGTTCCGGTCGGTTGGCGCGGACGGTTGGGGTGGTCGCTGATGGTTCCGTCTGCCGGGATCGGCCGAATGTGGTCGGTTGGCGCGGACGGTTGGGGTGGTCGCTGATGGTTCCGTCTGCCGGGATCGGCCGAATGTGGTCGGTTGGCGCGGACGGTTGGGGTGGTCGCTGATGGTTCCGTCTGCCG
>SKSP01000200.1 GCA_007122945.1 Ilumatobacteraceae bacterium
GGCGGGCGCCGCGGTCCGGGCGGGCGCCGCACCGGGCGCCGTGACGACCTCGGTACGGGCGCCGTCGGACGTGACGCGGTCGGGCCCGGCCGACTCGTCCGGCGCCGCGACGGCGACGGCCGGGAGGCACAGGGCACCGACGATGGCGGCGCCGACGAGGGTTCGGAGACGATGCACGGAGGGACCAGTCTGCCGCTACTCCCGACCCGAACCGACGCGCCGAGCTGGGAATCGACCGGAAGGGTTCTCCCCGTGGAAGCGACCGTCGATCACGTCGGCCGGATCGTCATCCCGAGCCGCTGCGCGTCCGACGGGCCGAGGCGACGTCTCGACGTCTCGACGTCTCGACCTGCGCGCCGACCTGCTCGCCTGATCCCCGGCTGATCCCCGGCTGATCCCCGGCTGATCCCCGTCCGCACGCAGCTGCGAGACTCGCACGATGATCGACGTGCACGCCCACGTGGTGCTCGAGGGAGTGATGGGATGCGCCGGGCACTACGGCCCCGAGCTCGGCGTCGGCCCGGAGGGTCGCGCCCGGTTCCGGGTGGGCGACTACGTGCTCGACGGCGTCGACTACCGCGGGACGCCGTTCATGGACGTCGACCGGCGCCTCGCGCTCAACGACCACCTCGGCATCGACCTGCAGATCCTCTCGCCGAACCCGATCACCTACTTCCACCACATCGAGGCCGACGTCGCGACCGGCTTCTGCCGGTGGCACAACGACGAGATGGCGAAGATGGTCGCCGGCCACCCCGACCGGTTCGCCGGGTTCGCCCAGCTGCCGATGCAAGACGTCGATGCCGGCGTGACCGAGCTGCGCCGGGCCGTCGGCGACCTCGGCCTGCTCGGCGCCTACATCGGCACCGACTTCGGCGTCACGTTCGACGACGAGCAGCTCGACCCGCTGTGGGCGACCGCGGTCGAGCTCGACGTGCCCGTGTTCGTCCACCCGGCACCGGCCGGCATCGACGGTCCGCTGCGCGACCCGCGCATCCGGCGATTCGACCTCGACCTGTCGCTCGGGTTCCTGTACGAGGAGACGCTCGCGGTCGCGTGCCTGCTGTACGGCGGGGTGCTCGACCGGCACCCCGGTCTCGACGTGTGCCTGTCGCACGGCGGCGGCGCCGCGGCGTTCATGGCCGGCCGCCTCGACCACCAAGGCCGCACCCGACCGTGGGCGAGGGAGCACCCGGTCGACTTCGTGGGCGGCCTGCGTCGGATGTGGTTCGACCAGCACGTCCACGACGACGCCTCGCTGGCGCTGCTGGAGTCGCGGGTCGGTCGCGACCGCCTGGTGGTCGGCACCAACCTCGCCGGCTGGGACGCGCCGACCGAACCCGACCACATCCCCTTCGTCGCCGACTACGACGCCAACGCCCGCCGCCTCCTCCGCCTCGATTGACCGAACCGTCTGGAGGAATCGGCCAGATCGGGCCGATCGGCACAGACGGAAACGAGCTACCTCCGCGAACCGTCTTGAGCAATCGGCCCGAAACCGCCGATCAGCACAGACGGAACGGGGGCTACAGCTCGACGGGGGTACCGTCGCGGGTGAGCCGGATCGCGCCGCTCGGGCAGGTGCGGGCGATCCGCAGCAGGGCGTCGTCGTCGGGGCGCGGGCCGGCGGGGTCGACGGTGGCGATCTCGTCGTCGTCGAACACGAAGAACCCCGGCGCCGACGCCACGCACTTGCCGGCGCTCACGCACTCGTCCTGATCGACCGTCACCTCGTAGCCCACGCCGGTCACGCTAGTCCCGGCTCAGACCGCGTTGGCGGCCCAGCCGCCGTCGACGTGGACGATCTCGCCCGACAGGTACGACGCCCGATCCGAGAGCAAGAACGCGACCACCTCGGCCACCTCCGGCGCCTCACCGACCCGGCCGAGCGGGACCCGCCCGGTCAGCCAGCGGACCTGGTCGGGATCGGCGAGGCGCTCGGCCGCCATCGGGGTTCGGATCGGGCCGGGCGCGACGCCGTTGGCCCGGACACCGTGCGGCGCGCCCTCGAGCGCCGCCGCCCGGGTGAGCGCCGAGATCGCCCCCTTCGAGGCGACGTAGTGCGCCTGGCCGGGCACGGCGATCGTGGCGTTCACCGACGAGATCGTGACGATCGCGCCGCCCGGCTCGCCGAGCGCCGTCCGGCCACGCAGGAACGTCCGGATCGCGAGCCACGTGCCGGTGACGTTGACGCGGAGGTGCCGCTCCCACTCGTCGAGGGACGTGTCGACGATCATCCCGCGGGTCCGGATGCCCGCCGAGGTCACCAACCCGTCGACCGGTCCCACCTCGTCGAGCAGCCGGTCCCACCCCGCCTCGTCGGTCACGTCGAGCGCGCGAACGGCGTGACCGGGCTGGTGATCGATGCCGACCACCTCCCACCCGTCGCGTCGCAGCACGTCCGCGCACGCGGCGCCGATGCCCGACGCCGCGCCGGTCACGATCACCGACGCCATCGAGACAGCATGGCATGCGTCGCTAGACTTCTGACGACGAGACCGCACCGCACGGGCCCACGGGCCGGCGAGGGGGCACCATGACCGACAGCGACAGCGCACCGATCCTCGTCACCGGTGGCCGCCTGGCCGACGGCGACGGCGGCGCACCGCTCGACGACGGCGCGCTCCTGATCCGGGGCGACGAGATCGTGGCCGTCGGGACGTCGGCCGCCGTCGGCGAGCAGGCGCCCGCCGACGCCGTGACGATCGACGCCACCGGCGGCACGATCATGCCGGGCCTGATCGACGCGCACTGCCACTCCACGTTCGACGACGTCCAGTCCAACGACGAGCTGTTCTTCCACCGCGACCCGGTCACCGCCGCGCTCGTCACCGCGTTCAACCTGCCGAAGCTGCTGCGGGCCGGGGTCACGTCGTTCATGGACCCCGACACGGTGCACGGCATCGGGCCTCGCGTGCGCGACGCGCTGAACGCCGGGGTGTTCGACGGGCCGCGCATGGCCACCGGCGTGCAGGCGCTGCTCACCTCGGTCGGCGGCACGGCCGGTCGGCTGATCCCCGACGAGGGCGAGGTCGGCTACGCGGCGGTCGTCAACACGATCGACGAGATGGTGACCACCAC
>SKSP01000247.1 GCA_007122945.1 Ilumatobacteraceae bacterium
CGCTGGCGCCGGTGGCTCGTGACCGAGCCCCGCGGGTGGGACGCGACCGGTGTGCCGGGGAGCGTGCGCTACGCCGAGCAGGACATCGCCCCGCTCGTCGACCCCGCCACGACGGTCCTGCTGTTCGTCGGCCGCTTCCTGGACTTCAAGCGGGTCCCGCTTCTCGTGCGCGCCTACGCGGCCGCTCGTGACCGCTTCGACCGCCCCGCGTCGCTGGTGATCTGGGGCGGGTTCCCCGGAGAGTGGGAGGGCGAGCACCCGCATACCGTGGCGTCGGCGCTCGGTCTGCGCGACGTGTTCTTCGTCGGCTGGCGCGGCCACGCAGACCTGGTGCTCGGCCTGCAGTGCTGCGACGTGATGGTCGCTCCCTCGCAGGACGAGCCGTTCGGTCAGGTGTTCCTCGAGGCGATGGCGTGCGGGGTGCCGGTCATCGCGACGCGCAGCGGCGGGCCGCTCTCGTTCGTGAACACCGAGCCCGGCGCGCCGAACGGCTGGATGATCGACGTCGACGACGAGGACGCACTGGCCGCCGCGATGGTCGAGGCCGTCAACGACCCCGAGAGCCGCCACGTCCGCTCCGAGAACGCGTACGACCAGATCCGCTCCGAGTACTCGTGGGGCGCCCTGGTGGGACGTTTCACCGAGGTCTACGAGCACGCGTCGGCCGACGCCGCGGCCCGAGCCGCGTCGACTCGAGGCGAGGGCCGCCCGTCTCCGTAGCATCGCCGGCCGCCGCAACAGCGCCTGTCGGTCGGATGACTCCCGAGAAGAAGCGAACGATGAGGGGCGTGCCCGACCGGTATCCGAGGTCGGTGCGATTCACCGTCGTGGCCCGGACGCGCACGAGCAGTTCGCGCCGACCTGGCCGAGGCACCGGCACATCGGTGACCCGGACGGCATCCGGTGAACCGTAGGTGGCACGCACGGCGGCCTTCATCGCTCGAGGGGCGGCCGGGAGTCGCTGCGCACGACCACGAGCTTGACCGTGGGCTCGGTGAAGTGCGTTGGCGCATCCTCCCAATCGACGACACGTGTCGTGACCAGCTCGGGTCGGAGGCGGCCGTCGGCGACCAGCGCTGTCACCTCGGGCAGCAGCGCCGCCGAGTGGGCGCGACCGATGTGGAGCTCGATGCCCAGGGTGTAGAGCCGCAGGAGCGGGAGTGCCACGTCGCCGGTGACGTAACTGGAGACGCAGTGGAGGACCCCCTCGGGCTCGGTGACGCGGATCGCCCAGTGGAGACCGTCGGGCTCGACGCCGCAGTCGACGACGATCTCCCATCGGCGTGGCGCTCGTCGGGCGAAGTCGGTGCGATGCGGCGTGACGCCGATGTGCTCGGCCAGCCCGAGCACGGTGGCCTCGGCGCTGGCCAGGGTCACCGACCCGGCTCCGCACGCCACTGCTGCCTGGGCGGCGTACAGGCCGATGCTGGGAGTGCCGTGGCAGGCGATCAGCACGTCGGCGCCGGGCCTCGCCGCGAGGTGGGGCGCGACGGCCCGGTACCCGTCGAGCACGTTGTCGGGCACGCTGGCAGCAGTGACCGGATCGACCCCTGCGGGCAGGGGCGTCAGCATCGTGTCGGCGTGCGGCACCCGCACGAGATCCGACAGCATCCCTCCGTACTCGATCCCCGAGAGCGGCTCCATGCCGTAGTCGGACAGGGTCGGGTAGCGGCCGCACACGGCCGAGTTCCCACGTCGGCACTGCGGACACGTCCCGCAGCTCAGTTGGAACGAGGGCAGGACCAGGTCGCCCGTTTCGAGGTCGATCGAGTCGCCGGTCGAGACCACTTCGGCGACAGCTTCGTGACCGAGGGCGAACGCTCCGGCACGGGTCGGCCCAGCGAGCACGAGGAACGGGTCGATCTCGCAGCGGGCGACCGCGATGGGGCGGACCAGCACATCGGTGGGCTCCTGCAGGACCGGTTCTGGCACCTCCAGCCACTCGACCGACCCCGGTGCCGTGCACGTCAGTTGGCGCATCGGTCGGTGCTCCCGTCCTCGCGGAGGGTCAGGCGCATGCAGTGGTCGACCTTGAACAAGCGGAGCATGCGGCGCTCGCGCGACGGGACGAGAGCCTGCACATCCCTCGTCGCGACGATGGCCGGATCGGTCACCGGGAAGCTGACGCCGCGGTCGACGATCGTGGCGACGCCACTGGCGAGCACGTTCCTCACCCAGTCGGCTCGCGACCCGTACGGAAGTGCGACGAGGAAGCCGGTCGGCGTGGGGATCGCGCCGATCGGCGTCTCGTACGGCTCGTTGGTGCGCCGCCCCGTGTGCCGGATGAGTGCGGTGCCCGAGCCGGGGGATCCCGCTGACCGGGCGACCCGCGGGTTCGTCACGGCACGGTTGAAGCGACGTACCGCGTCGAGGACCCTCGGGGACTTGCGTCGCATGCCGCCCACGAACACCAGGGCAGGGCCTGCGACGACGATCACGAGGCCGCTGGCCATGATGGGGATCGGATTCACGGGTGGGACCTCCTCGACCTATTTCGCTACACGAGCATAGCGGAATGGCGACCGGCCGATCACCATCGCTACGCTCGTCATCCGTCATGCCTCGGCCGTTGAGCGACGCAGCGCGGGCCAAGATGCTCGAGGCAGCGGCCGAGCTCGTCGTGGCGGTCGGCGTGCACGGGTTCACGGTCGACGAGGTGGCCCGGCGTTCCGGCGTCGCCCGGACGACGATCTACCGCCACTTCCGCGAACCGAGGGAGCTCCTCGTCGCTGCCCTCGACCGGGTCATGACGGCACCACCCACGCCGGACACCGGGTCGTTGCGAGGCGACCTGACGGCGTACCTCACGAGCGTGCGGGAGAACTTCGCGGATGCGGCGTTGCGAACCGTGTTCTTCGAGATCTACGTTGCGGCCGCCCGGGACCCCGAGCTTCGCGGCCTGTACCAGTCGTTGCTGCGAGCTCGGACCGGGCCGACACTGGCGATCTACGAGAAGGGCAGGGCCCGGGGAGAGATCTCTGCGGACGTCGACTATCCCACGATGCTCGACATCGTCCAGGGACCGTTCGTCGTTCGGTCCCTCATGCGGCCCGAGTCACTCGCCGAGGTCGACATCC
>SKSP01000223.1 GCA_007122945.1 Ilumatobacteraceae bacterium
CGGCGAGCCGGTCGGGGTCGAGCGCGACCGCCATGAACGCGGCCTTGGACGGGAACACGTTGAACCGGACCTGGTCCCACTGGCGGCCGTCGCCGATGATCGTGCCCTCGACGTCGAACCAACCGCCGATGCGCACCCCGCCGCTCGCCGCCGTCTCGAAGGCCTTGTCCTGGTACTGCGCCATCTGCTCCCGACCGCCGGCGTCCGCGAACTCGATGACGTGCACGATCGCGACCGGGCCGTCGTCGGGTGTCGGCGGGTGCGGGACCTCCGACCAGTCGACGAAGGTGCCCGGTGCGGTTGGGAGCTCCGCCTCGGTGCAGCCCATCACGATGGTGGCGGCCATGCCGGCCTCCTTGTGGACGTGCTTGGCCCGGAAGTCGTCGCGGGACTGCATCTCGACGAACGACCGGCGGGTCGGGTAGCGAACGACGGCGACGCGGTGCCACGTCGGGCTCTCGCCGAGCAACTGCGTGTCGACATCGCCCACGAAGACCACCTCGGCCCCGAGGTCGGCGAGGACATCGAGCGGCGCGTACTCGTCGTCGGCCTCGCGCCCGGACCGCTCGGGCCCGCCGGCGTCGCCGTAGTCGGCGCGCTCGCGGTACGACATCAGGTTGACCATCCAGATCGGACCGTCCTCGTCGGCCGGTGTGGTGGCCAGCCGTTCGGCGTAGGCCGGGTCGATGCGTCCGTACCGGGGTTGCGAGGTGGGGCTCATCGGCTCAGTGAAACTTCTGGCAGTCGATATGTCAAGAGTGCCGATGGGGTGCGGCGAGCGGCGCTGGCCCCGTGGGACCTTCGGCCCTGTCGGATGGGGACGCATGCGGGTTTGCGTGATGCGGGCACCGGGAGGAGGGTGGGGTCATGGACGCCCTCACGCACCAGCCAGCCGCGACGCGCAATCGCCGAGGCCGTCGCCGGCGGCATCGGATCGCGATCTCGCTCGTCGCCGCCGCGGCACTCGTCGCCGGCGCCGCGAGTGCCGGCGCCGCGCCGGATACCGCGCCGGATGCAGACCCGATCGACGCACCCGGGCCGTCCGGTTCGCCGGTGCAGGATTCGCCGATGCTCGCGAGCACCGACGAGGTGGCGTGGACGTACACCTATGACATCTCGTCGCCGCCCGGCGAGGAGAACTTCCACGTCATGTTCGACGTCGGAGTCGCCCCCGACGGGGGCTCGGTGGTGGTCGGGGAGTACTTCGGGACGCTCGTGATCGGCAGCGGCGGATCCCAGGTGACCCTCACCGGCGCCGGGCCCGCGCAGCAAGCTGACTCGGGCCTCGGGTTCATCGCCAAGTTCGACCCCGACAATCAGCTGGTGTGGGCCCAGGAGGCTGGTGCTGCTGGCGTCGAGGCCGAGGTCGCCGCGGATGGCACGATCGCGATGGCGGGCAACTTCTCCGGCACGGCGACGTTCGGGACGGGTGGCTCGGCTCGCAGCCTCACGGCGAACGGCGAGTACGACGGCTTCCTCGCCCGGTACGCGGCCGACGGCACGCTCGAGTGGGCCGTGAGGTCCGGCGGTCCGAGCACCGGCTTGCTCCAGTTCGGCTGTCAGTCCCCTCGCGACTTCGGCTCGTCGGTGTCGTTCACGGCCGACGGCGGGATCCTCTTCGTCGGGGGGACGACGGGTGCCGCCACGTTGACCGACGCCGCCGGAACCTCCACCTCCCTGCCCGGTGCGGCTGAGCCGCTCAACGGGTTCGTCGCCCGGTACGCCGCGGACGGTTCGCTCGAGTGGGCACAGCGCATCCAGGGTCCGGCCGCCGATCCGCCCCCGGCGGTGCGCCCGGACAACCTGGCCGAGTCGGTCGCGGTGCTGCCCGACGGCAGTGCCGTGGTCGCCGGCTTCTTCCGCGACAGCGCCACGTTCGGCACCGGGGCGAACGCCACCACCCTGTCTGCAGAGGCGAACACCGACATCTTCGTCGCCCGCTACGGCCCGACCGGCGCGCTCAGCTGGGTGCGTCAGGCCGGCGGCGACACGGAGGCGCGCCCGGCGACGACGGCCTGCGGGGGCAACGCCACCGTCGACGAGCACTGGCCGACCGACCTCGCCGGTGCGGTGGCCGTCAGCCCCGACGGCGACTCGATCGTGATCGGCGGCGAGATCGTCGGCACGGTGACGTTCGGCAGCGGAGCGGGCGAGATCGAGCTGCCCGGCGACGCCGGCGACGACCGCGACGTGTTCGTCGCCCGCTACGACACCGCCGGCGACGTGGTGTGGGCCCAGCGCGGGGCCGGACCGGGCGACCTCCTCGGCGGCCGCGGCATCGCCGCAACGTCGGCGGGCGGAGCCGTCTACACCGGATACTTCACCGAGTCGGCCACGTTCGGGCCGGTCGCGCTCTCCGGACAGGCCGGCTCCACGATGTTCGTGGTGCGCTACGGACCCGACGGTTCGGTGTCGTGGGCGAACGCCGGCGGCCCGGACAGCGTGGGCTGGGGTGTGGACCTCTCTCCGGCCGAGAACGCGATCGTGGTCGGCCAGGGCCCCGGCCCCGTCCAGCTCGGCACCGCCTCGGTCGGCCTCGCATCGGTGGGCCTCGCATCGGGGCACTCGCCGCCGACGGCGTTCCGTGCCCAGTACGGCACGGCCCCGGGCTTCGAGGCGATCCCGCCGACGCGCCTGGTCGACACCCGCAGCCGCCCGACGAGCGTCGACGGACAGACCCTCGAGGTCGGCCCGGTGCCGGCCGGCTCGGTGATCCGGGTGCCCGTCAGCGGCGTCGGCCCGATCCCCGACGACGTCGACGCCGTCACGTTGAACCTCACCGTGGTCGAGGCGGCCGAGGCCGGGTACGCCTCGGTGTACCCGTGCGGCACCGAACCGCCCACGTCGTCGAACCTCAACTACCCCGCCGGCGGCACGGTGCCGGTGGCGGCGGTGACCGCGGTCGGCGACGACGGCGCCGTGTGCGTGTTCGCCGATCGCTCGGCGCACTACCTCGTCGACGTCACCGCCTTCGTCGCGGCCGGCTTCGGGCCGATCACCCCCGAGCGGGTGCTCGACCAGCGGCCGGCGCAGGCCAGCCGGGGCGACGTGATCCGGGTGAGCCTCGCCGACGTCGTGCCGGCCGGCGCCACCGCGGTGGCGCTGATGCTGACGGGTGTCGAGACCGCCACCGCCGGGTTCGCCACCGTCGACGACTGCACCCCGAGCCCGGGCGAGCCGACCACGTCGAACCTCAACCTGGCGCTCGGCGAGACCCGTTCGAACTCGGTGATCACGTCGATGTCGCCCGACCGCGAGGTGTGCATCAGTGCCGACGCCGAGGCGTCGTACCTGCTCGACGTGGCCGGATGGTTCACCGCCGGGTTCCAGCCCGTGGACCCCGAGCGGTTGCTCGACACGCGCAGCGCGCCGTCGACGGTGAACGGCCAGACCCTCCAGGTCGGCCCCGTCCCCGGCGGGTCGGTGATCGAGGTTCCCGTCGCCGGGCGCGCCGGCGTGCCCCAGGCAGCGGTCGGTGTGGCGGTCAACCTGACCGTCGTCGAACCGGAGCAGCCCGGCTACGCCACGCTGTTCCCCTGCGACGGCTCGCCGCCCGAAGCCTCCAACCTCAACTACGGGGTCGGGGGAGCGGTCGCCAACGGCGCCTACACGGGCCTGAGCGACGGCGGCAGCGTCTGCATCTTCACGGACCAGACCGGGCAGTACCTGCTCGACGTCACCGGCTGGTTCGTCGAGGGCTGAACCCGGCCGACGGCCGCCTCCACCTCCATCACCTACCGTGGTGGAGGTGGAGCACCCCCGGCGATTCGACCCGGACGACCTGCTGCTGGCGCACCTGCGTCTCCTCTGCCTCGGGTTCCCCGGCGCGGACGAGAAGGTGTCGCACGGGCACCCGGCGTTCTTCACCAAGAAGATCTTCGCCATGTTCGGCGCGGTCGTGAAGGGCGACCACGACGACGACCGGTACGCCCGATCGGTGCTGTTCCTCGTCCACCCCGACGAGCGCGACGCCGTCGACGCCGACGCACGGTTCTTCACGCCCGCCTACTGGGGTCCCTACGGGTGGCGCGGCCTCGACCTGACGGCCGCCGGACTCGACTGGGACGAGGTCGCCGAGCTCGTGGAGGACTCGTACCGCCTCACCGCGCCGAAGCGCCTCCTCGCCGAGCTCGACGAGCGAGCGTCCACGGCCGGCTGACGCCACCGCTCACAGATCACTCACAGATCGCTCCGTACGGTGTGGTGATGGCACCAACCGACACCCGCCGCAGCCGTTCGACGCACCTCCTCGGTCTCTCCCTGATCGCCGGCTTGCTGGTGGTCGCCTGCGGTGGCGACGACGACTCGGAGGCCGTGGCACCAGTGACCGATGCGCCCGAGCCGACCGACGCGCCCGTCGTGACCGAGGCGCCCGAGGTGACCGAGGCGACCGAAGCGGCCGACCCACCCGACGAGATCGACGCCCCCGACGGGACCGGCACCGCCGACGGAACCGGTGTGATCGCCGACTGGATCGCGCTCAACGAGGCCTACGACGCCGCCGACACCTCCGACCCGTTCTCCGACGAGAGCGAGGAGGCCACGACCCTCGCCCTCACCGATGCATTCGCCCTGCTCCCGGAACCCTGGCCGGTGCCCGACGAGATCAACTTCACCGCCAGCCGCGGGTTCTACGGCTGGGGGGACTGCGCCGGTGGTCGGGCGTTCGTCATCGCCCTGGTCGACGGCGACGGTGTCGGGATCGCCGACGGCGCCGACCGTGAGACGGTGATGGCGCTCTTCGAGGAGTCGTTCGACGACGGCGCGTGGGACGTCGACTTCGAGGACGACGAGGCCAAGGTGTACCGGGTGGTGCACGAGGGGGTCGCCTGGCGCCTCGCCATCAAGGACTCCGGCGACAGCTCGACGCTGGACTTCTGCCCCCTCGACGAGTAGTCGTCCCGAGCGGGCGATCGCCGTCCGGTGCCGGCGTGCCAGCGGCCTACGGTGGTGTGCATGCACGTCGCCGCGCTCATCTTCCCGACCGACCGCACCATCCGACCGGACCGGCTCGCCGTGGCGCTCGAGGACCGCGGGTACGAGTCGTTCTGGGTGGCCGAGCACACCCACATCCCGCTCAGCCGCCGCACGCCGTACCCCGCCGGGGGCGACCTGCCCGACATGTACTGGCGGACGATGGACCCGTTCGTCGCGCTGACGGCTGCGGCGGTCGCCACCAGCCGGATCCGCCTCGGCACCGGGATCTGCCTCGTGAACCAGCACCACCCGATCAACGCCGCCAAGCAGACCGCGTCGGTCGACCTGCTCTCCGGGGGCCGGTTCCTGTACGGCGTCGGTGTCGGCTGGAACGAGGACGAGATGGAGCACCACGGCATCGACCCGACCAAGCGCCGGTCGATCGCCCGGGAACGGATCCTCGCGACCAAGGCGCTGTGGACCCAGGAGGTCGCCGAGTTCCACGGCGAGCACGTCGAGTTCTCGCCGAGCTCGATGTTCCCCAAACCGGTGAGCGACCCGCACCCGCCGATCGTGATGGGCGGCGCCGGCGGCCCGGTCACGTTCCGGCACATCATCGAGTACTGCGACGGATGGATGCCGATCCACGGTCGGGGCGACCCGCTCGAGAAGTTGCCGCTGCTGCACGAGATGTGCGCCGAGGCCGGCCGTGACCCGGCGTCGATCGAGATCGGCATCTACGGCTGCCCGCCGCGGCCCGACGTCGCCGACCGCTACCGCGATGCCGGCGTCGATCGGATCATCTGCTGGCTCCCCGCCGAGGACGAGGCGACCGTGATGGCCACGGTCGACCGCGGCGCCGAGCTCATCGCCTGATCCCGTCGCGGCCGACGATCGCCGGTGGGCCGGGGGCCCTGGCAACTCGTCTTCGTCGCGTGAGATCGCGGTCCGGCGCGGTCTGACGCGACGAAGACGGGAGGTGGGCGGGAGCGACCGTCGACGCCTCACCGGACGGTTCGGGTCATCCGATGACCGTGACACCCCCTGCGTAGGGTCCGGCTCCATCTCGGGTCGTGGAAGGGCGACCCCGCCGTCCACCCACCCCGGGTGTTCGCCCGGGGCCGTCTCGAACGGAGAGACACATGGGGAACGACCACCACCGCGAGGACGCGGTGGAGACCCTCGAAACGCAAGCGCACCAACTGTTGGACCGGCTGTGGGCACGCGGCTGGCAACCGGCCGAGCTCGTCCGCGTCGTACGGCGCAGCACCAAGGACACCGCCGCGCACGACCTGCTCGCCCGCCTGATCGCCGCCGATCACGCCCGCCGACGCCCCGCGACGCTGCACCCGCGTTGGCAGCAGCAGATCCGGTCACTCGCCCTGCCGGACGTCGGCGCCGCCCCGGGCTGGCTGCGGGCGACGATCGACGGTGGCGGCCGCGTCCGGTTGCGCGTCGCATTCGCGCTCGTCGGCATCCTCGGCACGCTCGGGTCCTTGCCGCGGCTGATCCCGCCGCCTGGTTGCGGGCCTGACGACGTCGACGTCGCGCTCGGTGGCAGCCGCGCCGCCACCGACGGGAGCGAGCGCGACCCGGTGCTCGAGCGGGTTCGGGCCCTGCTCGCCAAGGCCGAGTCGACCGAGTACCCGGCGGAGGCCGAGGCGTTCACCGCCAAGGCACACGAACTGATGACCCGTCACGCCATCGACGCCGCAGTGGTCGACGGTCGAACCGTCGCCGCCGGCTGGGTCACGGCGGTGCGCATCCCGCTCGACGACCCGTACCTCGAGACCAAGGCGTTGCTCCTGCACGTCGTGGCCAAGCACACCCGTTGCCGGTCGGTCCACCACGTCGGCTACGCGATGGCGACGGTCGTCGGCGCGAGCGACAACCTGGCGGCGGTCGAGGTGCTGTTCACCTCGCTGCTGCTCCAAGCGCAGCAGGCGCTGCTCGCCGAGGGCGCGTCGGCGCCGCCGGGGGCCCGCGAGCGGAGCCGCGGCTACCGGTCGTCGTTCCTGACCGCCTACGCGTACCGGGTCGGCCAGCGGTTGGCGGAGGTGTCCGCCGACGTCGCCGCCGACGTGTCGGCCGCGTCGGGGGTCGACGTGCTGCCGGTGCTCGCCGACCGTCGGCGGGTGGTCGACGAGACGATCGACGATCTGTTCGGGGACCTCACCTCGTCGCGGCGCCGAGCCCCGAGCGACCCAGCCGGCTGGGCGAGCGGTCGCCGGGCCGCGGATCGCGCCCGCCTCCGCGGCCCCGACCTGTCGAACGGCGTGCGGGGCGCGATCGCCTCGTGAGTCGGGTCGTGAGTCGGGTCACGAGTCGGGTCGTGAGTCGAGTCGACGACGCACGCGTACGTGCGATGATGAGAGCACGTACGTACTACCATGTCGGCATGGTCGTCACGGCGTCGAAGTTGCGCGAGAACGTGTACCGGATCCTCGATGAGGTCCTCGAGACCGGGGTGCCCGTCGAGATCGAGCGGAACGGTCGGCGCTTGCGGATCGTGGTCGTCGATGCGCCGTCGCCACTCGACCGCCTCGTCGCTCGCCCCGACTCCATCGTCGGCGACCCCGACGACCTCGTGCACGTCGACTGGTCCACCGAATGGCGTCCGTGATCCGGCTCGACACCCACGTCGTCGCCTGGCTGTACGCCGGCGAGGTCGATCGGTTGAGCGACAACGCGCGGCGGTCGATCGACCGCGAGGTGCTCGCGATCAGCCCGCTCGTGCAGCTGGAGCTCACGTTCCTCCACGAGATCGGCCGACTGCGGGTCGATGGCGCGACGATCGTCGACGACCTCCGGGGCCGGATCGGCCTCGCGGTCTCCGACGTGCCCCTGGTCGCGTCCGTCGCTGCGGCCGAACCGCTCGGCTGGACCCGCGACCCGTTCGACCGCCTGATCGTCGCCGACGCCCTCGCCGCGGGCTCACCGCTGCTGACCCGCGACGAGGTCATCCGAGCCAACATCGCCACGGCCACCTGGTGACACCTGGTGACACCTGGTGACGACGCCGTTCCCGTATCGGCGGCGCGGGTTCTCGTCGTCAGGTCGGGACGCAACGGCGTGTCAGCTGTCGGGGAGCATCGCAGCTGACTTGGCGGCGATCCACTCGCCCGCCACGACCGGCTCGTAGCGCGCGGGCTGATCGTCGGTGACCGTGGTCGGCGCGGTCGAGACGGTCGCGTCGTACCGCGGTTGGAAGAAGAACGGGATCGACACGCGATCCACCGCGGTGGCACCGGGGATGACGACCCGGTGGAGCGTCGACACCCACCGGTCGTTCACCCAGCGGGCCATCAGATCACCGATGTTCACGACCAACCCGCCCGGGACGTGGGGGACGTCGTGCCACTCGCCGTCGTGGTGGATCTGGAGGCCGGGCTCGTCCTCGGCGTACAGCACGGTGAGGATCCCGTAGTCGGTGTGCGCGCCGCGCCGCAGCTGTCCGGGGAGCGGCGGTGCCTCGACCTCGGGGTAGTGGTTGACGAGCAGGAGCGACGTGCCGTCGGTGAGGCTGGAGGCGAACCAGTCGCTCGGGAGGTCGAGCGATTCGGCCGCGAGGCCGGCGATCTCGAACGCCACCCGCTCCATCTCGACGAAGCATCGCTCGAGCGCCGGACGCAGCTCCGACGGTCGGTTCGGCCACAGGTTCGGCGCGCCCATCGACCGCTCGCCGATCGGGCGGTCCTCGCCCGGCGGGTCGCCCTCGAAGCGAGCCACGTTGAACGACTCGGAGAGGTCGGGCGGGGTCTCGTCCCCCAGCGTCGCCGCGAGTGCGGTCGCATCGACCCCCAGGTAGCCGCGGAACCCCCACGGCTCGGTCGAGGTGACCTGTGACTTCTCCTCGAACGGCAGCGCGAAGAACTCGCGGGATCGCCCGATCGCCTCGCGGATCACGGCGTCGTCGACTCCGTGGCCGGTGACCGCGAAGAACCCGGACGTCCGGCACGCCTCGTCGATCGCGGCGGCGACTCGCGGCCGGGCGGCGGGATCGTCGCGGGCCGGCCCGAGGTCGATCACCGGGACGAGGTCGTCGGTGGCGCGGCTCATCGTCCCAGAATAGTTCGGGGAATAGTTCGGGCTGCCGGAGGCGGCGACGCGAAGTGGTGCGGACCGTGGTGCGGTCCGTGGTGCGGTCCGACCGTCGTCTCCAGCGGTTCGGCGCGCGAACCTGGCGCCATGACCGAGCCGAGGACGGACGACGTGCACTGGTGGTCGGCGAACGAGATCGCCGCAGCGATCCGCTCCGGGGAGGTGTCGAGCCGGGAGGTGCTCGAGCACCTCGTCGCTCGAATCGAACGCCTCGACGGGCCGATCAACGCGGTCGTGTGCTGGGATCTCGACCGCGCCCGAGCGACCGCCGATGCGGCCGATGCGGCCGTGGCGGCCGGCGACGCGCCCCTCGGGCCGCTGCACGGCGTGCCGATGACGGTCAAGGACTCGTTCGCCACCGAGGGGTGTATCACGACGTCGGGCGCACCCGAGCTGGCCGATCACGTGCCGACCACCGACGCCTGGCCCGTCGCCCGGCTCCGCGATGCCGGCGCCGTCGTGTTCGCCAAGACCAACCTGCCGATCTACGCCGGCGACATCCAGAGCTTCAACGACGTCTACGGCACCACCAACAACCCCCACGACGTCACCCGCGGCCCGGGCGGTTCGAGCGGTGGGTCGTCGGCGGCGCTCGCGATGGGGTTCACCCCGATCGAGCTGGGCTCCGACATCGGCGGCTCGATCCGCGTCCCCGCCCACTACTCGGGCGTGATGGGGCACAAGCCGAGCTACGGCATCGTTCCCGCCCACGGCCAGATCCCCGGCCCGCCGGGCACGCTGTCGCAGGCCGACCTCGCCGTCGCCGGGCCGATGGCGCGCACCGTGGACGACCTCGTCACCGAGCTCGGCGTCCTGGCCGGGCCCGACCGCTGGAACACCCCGGCGTGGCGGCTCGAGCTGCCACCGCCCCGGGCCGAACGGTTGGAGGACCTGCGCATCGCGGCGTGGCTCGACGACGAGCACTGCCGGGTCGACGCCGACACCGCCCGCGTGCTCGACGAGACGGTCGCCGTGATCGAGGGCGCCGGCGGCCGGGTCGACACCGGGGCCCGGCCCGGGTTCAGCCTGGCCAAGGTCGACGACGTGTTCCAACAGCTCCTCGCGATGGCGCTCGCGGGTGGCTACCCGCGCGACCAGATCGAGCGGATGGCCGTGGCCGACGGCGACGATCCGATGTCGATCGCCATGCGACGCACCGCCGCGCGGCATCGCGAGTGGCTGTCGTACAACGAGCGACGACTGCAGATCCGCGAGCGCTGGCGTGAGTTCTTCGAGCGGTTCGACGCGATCCTGCTGCCCGTCCAGCCCCGCCCGGCGATCCCCCACGACCAGGAAGGTCCGATGTGGGCGCGCACCGTCGAGATCGACGGCGAGACCCAGCCGTACGACTACCTGTTCCGCTGGACCGGCCCGGCCGGCGTGGCCTTCCTGCCGGCGACCGTGGTGCCGGCGGGGATGTCGAGCGACGGGCTGCCGATCGGCGTCCAGATCGTCGGGCCGTACCTCCACGACCACACCACGCTGCGTCTCGCCGCGATCGTCGCCGACCTCCGCGGCGGCTGCCCCCGCCCCGCCCTCGCCGACTGACGACCCGCTTTCCTCCGCGAATCCGCGACCCCTTCACGGATTCGCGGAACGAAGCGGGTCGTGCGAGACTCGGCCGGCGCGGGGTCGGCTGGGGGTCGCCCCGAACGAAGGAGCACCCATGAAGCTGTTGTGGTTCCATCTGATGCCGTACGCGGACCTGCCGCCGGACTTCCCCGAGGAGAACCGGTCGGTGTGGGTCGACATCGACCCGGAGCTGTTCGACCCGGCGAAGTGCCAGCAGATGTACAACGACTACCTCGACGAGCTCGAGCACGCCGCGGCGGCCGGGTTCGACGGGATCTGCGTCAACGAGCACCACTCCAACGGCTACGGGCTGATGCCGAGCCCGAACCTGTGGGCGGCGTCGCTGGCGCGCAACACGACCGACGCGGCGATCGTGGTGCTCGGCAACTCCCTCGCGCTGTACAACCCGCCGATCCGCGTCGCCGAGGAGATGGCGATGATCGACGTCGTCTCCGGCGGCCGACTGGTGGCGGGGTTCCCGGTCGGCACCCCGATGGACACCTGCTACGCCTACGGGCTCGACCCGTCGACGTTGCGCGACCGGTACCAGGAGGCCCACGACCTGATCATGAAGGCGTGGACCAGCACCGAGCCGTTCACGTTCAACGGGAACTACACGAAGTTGCGCTCGGTGAACATCTGGCCGCGACCGCTCCAGCAGCCGCACCCGCCGGTGTGGATCCCGGGTGGTGGCTCGGTCGAGACGTGGGAGTGGTGCGCGGAGATGGACTACGTGTACTGCTACCTCTCGTACTACGGGTGGAAGCTGGCCCGCAAGCAGATGCAGGGGTTCTGGAGCAAGGTCGACGAGCTCGGCCTCGACCCGAACCCGTACCGCTCGGGGTTCAC
>SKSP01000531.1 GCA_007122945.1 Ilumatobacteraceae bacterium
CCTCAACTTCACCACCGGCCAAACCGTCCCCAACGCCGTCATCGCCCCCGTCTCCGACGACGGCACCATCTGCTTCTTCACCTACGGCAACGCCCACCTCCTCGCCGACGCCAGCGGCTGGCTGCCGATCCCCTGAGTCCCCCTGAGCGGCGCAACTCCGGACGTCAGGCGTCGGGCGAGACCACGACGCCGTCGCGGCACAGCGCGTCGATGGTCTCGGCGTCGATCCCGGCGTCGGCGAGGATCGACCGAGCGTCGGCGCCGAGGGGGGCGGCCGGTCGGAGATCGGCGACGGCATGATCGGTGAATCGCACCAGCGGGTTGGCCTGGCGGAGTGCACCGAGGATCGGGTGGTCGACCGAGCCGACGGTGCCGTTGGCGACGATCTGGGGGTGGAGGTGGAGTTCCTCGAGCCCGACCACCGGGGCGACGGGGACGTCGTTGGCGGCGAGCACCTCGACGGCGTCGGCGGTCGTCATCTCGGACAGCCGCTCGGACGCCGCTCGCATCGACACGCCGGCCTGGCGCATCGACGGTTCGCCGCCGGCGACCCGCTCACTCCCGGCTCCCTGGTCGAGGCCGACCGCCCGGCGGAGGTTGCCGAGCTGCTTCGGGGTGACCACCGCGTACGCGACGTGACCATCGGTCGTCGGGGTGAGTCGGAACGCGTTGCCGATGTCGGGCAGCGTCCGCTCCGGGGCGGCCACCGTGTGGCTCATCATCCCGTCGGGCCACAGGACCGACACCGCCACGTCGAGCATCGCGATCTCGACCGAGCGGCCGCGCCCGGTGCGGGCCTGCGAGACGAGCGCGCTGCTCACGGCCTGGGCGACCGTCATCCCGGTGAGCTTGTCGATGATCCCGTGGCGCACCAGCCGCGGCTCACCGCCGGACTCCGCCTGACGAGCACCGAAGCCCGACAGCGCCTGGATCACCTGGTCGTAGGCCGGTCGCCCGGCGAGGGGACCGCTCGCCCCGAAGCCGACGACGGCCACGTGGATCAGACGCTGCCGGCCGGCGCGAACCGTGGCGGCGTCGA
This sequence comes from Ilumatobacteraceae bacterium, assembly GCA_007122945.1. GTDB lineage: Bacteria > Actinomycetota > Acidimicrobiia > Acidimicrobiales > Ilumatobacteraceae > SKSP01. The sequence goes on from SKSP01000531.1 coordinate 1,040, forward strand.
TCCCGAGCTTCTCGGCCGCGGCGGGCCGGTAGTTGTGGATCACGACGTCGGCCCAGTCGAGCAACGCGTCGAGGACGGGCCGGGCCGCCGGGTCGGTGAGATCCATCGCGAGGAACCGCTTCGACCGGTTGAGGTTGGCGAAGTAGCCCGAGAGCCCGATCGAACCTGAGCCGACGTCACGCAGCGGGTCCCCGCCGAGCGGCTCGAGCTTGACGACGTCGGCGCCCTGATCGCCCAGGATCATCGTCCCGAACGGTCCCGACATGTTCGCCGTGACGTCGAGGACGCGCACACCGGCGAGGGGCCGATCGTCGTCGAGGGCCCCCGACGTCACGTCGCGGCCTCGTCGCTGTGCGCGATGATCCAGTCGATCATCTGCGGCACGGACACATGGTGAGCCCGCGAGCCGATGATGAGCCCGACGTGACCGCACTCGAACCGGAGATCGTCTGCGTGCGGGATCAGGTCGAGCAGCGGTTCGTTCGACGCAGTCGGCACGAGGTGGTCGAGCGTCCCGGTCGCGTTCATCACCGGGCAGTCGATGGCCCCGATGTCGATCGGTCCGCGGGCGGTGGCGAGCCGGTTCTCCGCCAACCGGTTCTCGCGGAACAACCACTCGGCCGTCTGGCGGAAGCACGCCCCGGGAAACGGGATGTGATCGGTGGCCCAGCCGCGCATCGCCTGGTGGGCCGCGATGTACTCACTGCTCTCGAGGTTCTCCAGCAGCGACGCGTAGGCAGTGGCGTCGCCCATCACGCGGGCGCTGCTGACGCCCCGGAACACGGCGTCAGCGGGCACGTTGCCGGTCTCGTCGAGGAGGTCGTCGAGGAGGAGCCGCTCGTCGCGCAGGATCGCCGCCGCCGCGCCCATCTCCCGGAAGTCGATCGGCGTCGCCATCAGCGACAGCGTGCGGAGCGGCATCTCGGGATGGCCGCCCGCGAAGATCAGCGACAGCACCCCGCCGAAGCAGTACCCGAACACGTGCAACTCGTCGACATCGCTGGTCCGCATCACCGATGCACAAGCGAACGGGAGGTACTCGTCGCAGTACGTCTCGAACGAGTTGTCGGCCTCGGCCGCGTCGGGTGTACCCCAGTCCAGCATGTAGACGTCGAGGCCCCGGGCGAGCAGCGCCTCGACGAAGCTGTTGCCCGGCCGCAGGTCGAAGACGTACGGCTTGGTGACCAGGCTCATCACGAGCAGGAGCGGCGGCTCGACCGTGCGCCGATCGCTCCGGTAGCGGTACATCTGCACCTTGTCGCGCCGCCACACGAGGTCCTTCGGGGAGCATCCCACCTCGACGCGACCGATCCCGGCGACGTGACGCAGGCCGTTGCGCGCGCGGACCCGGTTCCGCTCGACCTCACGTCGGATCCGCTCGAGCAGCGTCGTCCGGTCGGTCGCCACGCCCACCACCCCCCTTCCGTTTCCGGGCCCTCTGCTCCGCGGACGTCCCGGGACGCGAACGCCCGGCCTCGTGACGTGCGGACAGCTCGGCGAGCAACGCGGCGTTCTCGCGGTCGGCGAGCTCGTTGCGGAGCTCGCCGATCTCACGCTCCAACCGGGCGATGTGGGCGAGCAGACGATTGACGTCGCTGCCGGCGGGCAGGTTGAGCAGGTGGAGCATCCGGCGCGAGGTCCGCTCGACGCGCCGGTCGACCTCGCCGCGTGTCCGTTGTGCCAGCACGACGGCCGTGAGGACGTCCTCGCGCTTCATGAGGTCGTCGATCACCGGGGCGACGCGCGCCTCGACCGAGTCGAAGACCTGCTTCCACAACGGCGGCGGCGGTCGATTCATGTCCCCTCCTGGTGTCGGAGGCTAGTGCGCCGGGCGCCCGCGCCCCCGGCGGCGTCGTAGGGTTCGGGCATGTCGCTGCTCCACCGGATCGCCGCGGGTGCGATCCTCGCCCGCTCGAACATCACGCCGTTCGAGCGCCCCGACCGTCTGCCCCGGGCGATGCTGGCCATGGCCCCGTGGGGCACGTCGCTCGCCGGTTCGGTGGCCGCGGCAGCAGCCCGCTACCCCGACC
>SKSP01000020.1 GCA_007122945.1 Ilumatobacteraceae bacterium
CCACCCGGGGAACACCCTCGCGAAGCCGAGCACCACGGCGACCGACACGGTGGCGACGGCGAGGGTGGCGACGCCGTCGCGGGCCCGACCGGATCGCACGTCGGCGTGCCCGTTCACGCGAGTGCTCCCGCGTGCTCCAGCAGTCGGGCCCGGACGTCGAGCCCGCCGCGACCGGCGAGTGCCTCCCACCCGGTGAGGAAGCGGTCGGTGCTCGAGGCGTCGACGCTGAGCCGGCCGGTCGCCTCACCCCGACCGGCGGTGAAGATCCCGACGCGTGTCAAGGTGGGGTCGAGGACGGCCTCCGTACGCCGCCACGTCGCCGTCATCGGTGACGGGGTCACGACGAGCACGAGTCCGAGCCCTTCACCCGGGTCGCGCTCGATCTCCCCCAGGTCACCGCCGGGAAGGACGCGCGCCAGGACCCGGAGGGTGTTCGAGGCGACCTCCGGGCCGCGGAGGTCGATGTCGCCGGCCGTCACGAACCGGGTGGTGAGCCCGGCCCGGTCGGCCGCGTGAACGAGGCTGGCGGCCGCGGTCACGCCGCGTTCGAACGGGTCGTCCTCGCCGTCGGCGTGCGCGTCGGCGTGTCCGGCAGGACGGTCGGTCGCGGCCGGGTCGTGGCGCAGGTCGAGGACGACGATGCACCTCCGCACGCCCTCGGTGGTGTGCTGGCGGACCTTGAGATCCTCCGTCCGGGCCGAGGCCTTCCAGTCCACGAGCCGCAACTCGTCGCCGGTCTGGTAGTCGCGCAGACTGTGGAACTCGCCACTACCGAGACGCTGGGCCTGGGTCAGCAGGTGTCGGCCGAGTATGCCGTGGCCGAGATCGGGCATCGGGAGCTCGTGGGTTCGCGGGGCGACGACCACCTCGATCGTCGGCGCCACCGAGCGGCGTGCGAGCGCGACGCCGAACAGGTCGCGACGCTCAAGCACGAGCGGGCCGATGTCGAGCACGCCGCGTCGGGCGGCGGGCACGCGGTACGCCGCGTTCACGACCTCGCCGCCGTCGAGCGGTGCGAGCGCGATGCGCGCGGTGTCGCGCGGTCCCACCGGCTCGACCGCGGTGATCCTCGGTGAGCGTCGTCGCCTCGGGTTGGTGATCGTCAGGTCGACGCGACCCGTGCCACCCACCGTGAGGATCGGTGGATGGACCCAGCGATCCACGGTGAGCACCGGGCCGCGCAGACGCACCGTCAGCCATCCGGCGAGCACCGCGACACCGAGACCGGCACCGATGACGTACAGCTCGACGACGCCGAACACGCGGCCGACGGCCACGGCGAGCACGGCCGCCACCGCGCCGGCCCAGCCGTGTCGGGTCATCCCGCCACCGGCACCGGCACCTCGGTGAGCACCTCGGCGATCGCGTCGGCAGCCGTCATGCGCGCGCCGCGGTCGGCCCGTAGCACGAGGCGATGGGCGAGTGCCGGGACGGCCACGGCCTTGACGTCGTCGGGCGTGGCGTACTCGCGACCCCGAGCCGCCGCGTGGGCGCGTGACGCGGCGGCGAGCTGGAGGGTGGCGCGCGGCGACAGCCCGAGCTCGATCGCGCCGTGGCGCCGGCTGGTCTCGGCGATGTCGACGAGGTACGACTTGAGCGCACTCGCCATGTAGATGCTCCGCACGTGGTCGACCATCTGGCGCAGCTCCTCGCGCGACACGACGGGCGTCAGCTTGGCGAGCCGCTCGCCGACCCCGTTGCCGTCGAGGATCGCGATCTCCGCGGTGCGTCCGGGGTAGCCGAGCGAGATCCGCAGGAGGAACCGGTCGAGTTGGCTCTCGGGGAGCCGATAGGTGCCCTCCTGCTCCACCGGGTTCTGCGTGGCGATCACCATGAACGGCGGGTCGAGCGGGTAGGTCGTGCCGTCCACCGTCACCTGACGCTCCTCCATCGCCTCGAGGAGCGCCGACTGGGTCTTCGGGGACGCCCGGTTGATCTCGTCGGTGAGCACGATGTTGGCGAAGATCGGGCCGGGCGAGAACCGGAACTCCTCGCGGGTCCGCTCGTAGATGTTGACGCCGACGAGGTCGGTCGGGAGCAGGTCGGGGGTGAACTGGACCCGCTTCCAGTCGCAGTCCACCGACGCGGCGATCGCCTTGGCGAGGCTGGTCTTGCCCACGCCGGGGACGTCCTCGACGAGGAGGTGCCCCTCGGCCAGCATCGTCATCACCGCGAGCTCGATCGCGTCCCGTTTGCCCTGCACGACCTGGGCGACGTTGGCCGTGATCGCATCGAACAGCGCGGAGAAGGCGTCCGCAGGACCCGGGGTGGCAGCCACGTGCGACAGGGTAGACGCTGCCCGGGTCGAGATCGCTTCGGGTACGTTGCCGCCGTGCACGAGCAGATCGAACAGATCGAACAGATCCTGGCGATCGACCTCGGCGCGAGCCGGTTGTCGGCGGGCGTCGTCGACGCCGACGGCACGGTACTCGTCCGCGATCGCGTCGCGACGCCGGCGCGGCACGTCTGGCCGACGCTCGTCCGCCTGATCCGCCGTGTCCTCGCGGCGGCGCCGAGCGACGCGACACCGACCGCGTGCGGGGTGTCGTGCCCCGGACCGATCGATCGCGCGTCGGGGACGTTCACCGCCGCCCAGGTGTCGTCGTGGGCCGGATTCCCGCTGCGCGCCGAGCTCGAGTCGGTGACGGGCATGCCGGTCGCGATCGACCTCCCCGGCCGCGCGCTGGCCGCTGCGGAGCAGTGGTGCGGGGCCGCGGTCGACCACGACGACTTCGTCGCCATCTCGGTCGGCGACGTCGTGGACGCCGGGATCGTGGCGCGCGGTCGGCTGCTCCACGGCCGCGCCGGCGACGTCGGGCAGATCGGTCACCTCCTCGTCGAGCCCGGCGGCCGACCGTGCCTCTGCGGCGCCATGGGCTGTCTCGACGCGTACGCGAGCGCGAGCGCGATCGAGACCGACACGAACCGGCCGCTCGCTCGCACCCCTGTGGCGATCGTCGAGCGGACCGGCGTGATGCTCGCCCGGGCGATCGCCTCGCTCGCGGCGATGACCGACCCGGCGGTCGTGCTCGTCGCGGGGCAGGTCCCCGACGTCTTCGGCCG
>SKSP01000057.1 GCA_007122945.1 Ilumatobacteraceae bacterium
CGGGCAATGATGTCGTCGATGGTGACGTACCACTTCGCCGACATGGTGCTCGATCCCGATCGCTACGAGTTGCGACGCGTCGGCGAGCTCGTGCTGATGGAGCCGCAGGTGTTCGACGTGCTCACCTACCTCGTCCGACACCGCGACCGTGTGGTCACCAAGGAGGAACTGCTCGACAACGTGTGGGGGACCCGGTTCGTCACCGAATCCGCGCTGACCACCCGTATCAAGGAGGTTCGACGCGCGGTGGGCGACGACGGGCGCCGGCAAGCGATCGTCCGCACCGCCCACGGGCGCGGGTACCGGTTCGTGGCGGAGGTCACCGAGTCCGACGATCGACCACCCACCGTGCCGTCGGTCGCGGCGCACCGGCAGCAGATCCACTTCTGCACCGCGGACGACGGCGTGACGATCGCGTACGCGACCCACGGGTCCGGCCCGCCGATCGTGAAGGTGGCGAACTGGATGACCCATCTGGACCACGACTGGGAGAGCCCGGTGTGGCGTCACTGGCTCGATGAGTTGGGGGCCCGACACGAGGTCGTCCGCTACGACGAGCGCGGCTGCGGACTCTCCGATCGGGACGTCGCCGACCTGTCGCTCGCAGCGTGGGTCCGGGACCTCGAAGCGGTCGTCGCGGATCACGGCATCGAGCGCTTCCCCCTTCTCGGCATCAGCCAGGGTGCGGCGGTCGCGATCGCGTATGCCGTCGCCCACCCGGAGAAGGTGACCCATCTCGTGCTGTTCGGTTCGTACGGTCGGGGGTTGCTCGCCCCGGGCCACACCGAGAACCAGGAGAGCCAGGCCCGGACGTTGATCGACCTGGCGCGGATCGGATGGGGGCGTCGCAGCCCTGCGTTTCGGCAGGTGTTCGCGTACGCGTTCATGCCCGAGGGCACGCAGGAGCAGTGGTTGGCGTTCGACGACCTGCAACGCACCACCACGTCGCCCGCGAACGCCGTGCGCTTCCTCCGGGCCTTCTTCGAGCTCGACGTCCAGGACCTGGCGACGCAGGTCCGGGTTCCGACGATCGTCCTGCACTGCCGTGGCGACCAGGTCTGGCCGTTCGAGCTCGGTCGCCAGCTGGCGGCCCGCATCCCGGGGAGTCGGTTCGTCCCGCTCGAGAGCCGCAACCATCTCCTCCTCGAACACGAGCCGGCGTGGCGCACGTTCTGCGAGGAGGTCGAGGCGTTCATCGCGACCTGAACCGTCCGCCCGGGCGTCACCGCGAGGCGGGCGGGACGTTCTGGTGGAGACGGAAGCGGTTGTCGGGGTCGAGTCGGGCCTTGACCCTGGCGAGCCGCTCGTAGTTCTCCTCGCCGTGTGCCGAACGCAGCGCGGACTCACGATCTTCGAAGAAGCCCGGGAAGTTCAAGTACTCGCGCCCGGTCGACAGCGAGCGGAACGCTTCGAAACAGCCGCGCGTCCACTCCAGGTTCGCCCCGTCGTGGTCGGCACCCTCCCAGTTGGACTCGATCGCGAGCAGGTAGGGGGTGCTGCGGTCGCCGTAGGCGGTCGCGTCCGGCGCCACCCGGGCCATCGCCCCACCCAGGTGCCACACGTCGAGCGTGGTGAGCGGTGACGGTCGGGACCCGGCCCACTCGACCAGGCGGTTAACGGTCGCGGCGTCGAGGCCCGGCAGGTGCAGCGACTTCCAGTAGTACCGGCGGCCCTTCGGGTAGTCCTCGTCGAACATGCCCTGCAGCTCCGCGTACGGCATCGGGCCGCTCAGGTCGACGATCGGGTCGGCCACGTCGCGGATCGGGGCCACCAGCTCCTCCCCGGTGGCCGGGTCGGTCGCCGCGCAGGCGACGATGATCGCCCCCGGCTCGCCGCGCCAGGCCTCGGGCACCTCGTCGACCTCGGGGATCGCGCCGCAGACCGCGAGGGCGGACACCTCGTCGGCCAGGTCGGCCGTCCAGGCGCGAAAGGCCTCGAGGACCTCGGCGGTGCGGTCACCCCGGTGGATGACGAAGGCGACGAACACCTCGGGGTCGACCGGGTGGAGCCGGTAGGTGAGCTCGGTGACCACCCCGAAGTTGCCGCCACCACCGCGCAGGGCCCACATGAGCTCGGGGTCCGAGTCGTCGTCCACGTCGCGGATCTCCCCGGTCGCGGTCACCAGGCGCGCCCCCGACAGGTTGTCGCAGCTCATGCCGTGCTTGCGCCGCAACCAGCCGAGACCGCCCGAGAGGGTCAACCCGCCGATCCCGGTCTCGGACACGACCCCGCCAGGAGTGGCCAGCCCGTGCGGCAGGGTCGCCCCGTCGAGGTCGGCCCAGGTGGCGCCTCCGCCAGCCCTGGCCGTCCGCGCTTCGGGGTCGACCATCACGTCGTTCATCGCCGACAGGTCGATCACCAGGCCGGCATCGACGCCCGCCGTCCCGGCGACGTTGTGCCCGCCACCGCGGACGGCGAACACCAGGTCGTGGTCGACCGCGAAGCGCACGGTCGCCGACACGTCGTGGGTGTCCGCGCAGCGCGCGATGATCGCCGGGCGCCGGTCGATCATCCCGTTCCACAGCGCCCGGGCGCCGTCGTAGTCGGCGTCGCCCGGACGGATCACGTCGCCGCGCAGCGCGCCGGCCAGGTGGTCGGCGACACCGTCGAGCGTCGCCACCTCTCCACTGATCGTCAACAGGTCGGTCATCTGATTACCTCCAGGTTCGATGGGATGGGTTGCTCAGGGACGGGTTCGGGTCCACGACGTGAACCGGCAGACGGGCAGGAACCCGAACCGGTCGACGAGGATCGGGCGGCTGTGGTCGCTCACGAGGGAGACCACCGGCAGGTCGGGGGTGGACCCCAACCGGTGGCGCACCAGGGCGCCGTAGTAGCCCCGCCCCCGTGCCTCGGGCCGGGTCGCGGTGAGCAACAGCACGCTCGCATCACCGCCCACGACCCGCGACCCGGCCACCACGCTGCGCCCGTCCACCCGGCCCAGCAACAGACTGAACCGCTCGTCGTCGAGGACCCCAGGGCCCAGCGGCGCGTGCGAGGGCTCGACACCGGTCAGGGGGAAGGCCTCCACCACGACGGTGTTCCACTCCTCGAGTGCGGCGGTGTCGGTCACCGCCGACACCTCGAGCTCCTCGGGTGCCGAGACCCCCAACGGCCCGGTCGGCGCGCGGTACAGCAGCGGAGGGTGTCCCTCCAGGACCCAGCCCCGCCCGTGCAGGTCGGGCGTCGGCCACGGGGACCACAACCGGACCTCGCCCCTACCCCCGGCGCCGTAGAACGCTTCGATCTCGTCGATGGTCCCGTCGAACTCCACGCCGAAGCGCGGCTCGGTGAGGACGGTGCCGTTCACGACCCCGGTCGGCCGGCCGGTGTCGACCGCGACGAAACCACTGCCGCGGTGGACCCGACCGTCGCATGCGGTCGCCACGGCAACCGACCCGGCCACGATCGCGTCCACGCTCTGGCGCACGATGGTGTCGCCGGCCGGCGTGGTGGCATCCCAGCCGGTCTCGAGGCCGGTGTCGAGAGGGGCGGTCGGGGCGGTCGCTGACATCGTCGGTTCTCCTGAACTCGCTGGCTGTTCTCGCTGGACCCGTCCACCGTCGCCCGCGGGGGTTGCCGCCCAGTCACATCCCGGTGACATCCCGGTTGCACCCCGGAGTCACCGCGGGCCGATCGCACCCGGTCGGCGGTCGAACGAGCGGGAACCTACGCTCGACGGGCGTGGTCGAGCTGTCGGTGCTTGGGCGAGTCGAGGCACACGTCGACGGCCAACGCGTCGAGATCACGAGCCGCACCCACCGGGTCCTGCTGGCGGCGCTGGCCCACGCACGGGGTGCCGCGGTGCCCACGGATCGGCTGATCTGGCTCGTGTGGGGCGACCACCCTCCCGACCGCGCCCGCGAGTCGCTCAAGAGCCACCTGTCGAGGTTGCGGCGCACCCTGCGCGACGACGTCGTGGCCTCCCGGCCCCCTGGCTACGCCCTGACCATCGAGCCCGAGCACCTCGACCTGCACCGCTTCGAGCAGGGCATGGACACCACCTCGCTCGCCGAGCTCGAGAAGAGCCTGGCCCTGTGGCGGGGCGAACCCTTCGGCGAGCTGGGCGAGCACGAGCACCTGGCCGGTGAGGTGGCGCGCCTCACCGAGCTTCACCTGACCGGACGCGTCCGCCGAGCCGAGCTGCTCGCCGCCGCCGGCCGCCACGACGAGGCCATCGGCGAGTTGCGGGCCCTCACGACCGAGCACCCCCTGCTCGAACGGGCCCGCATCGCGCTCGTCGCCACCTTGCACCGAGCCGGTCGGCAGGCCGACGCCGTCGCCGAAGCCGACCGCTACCGGACCCAGGTCGCCGACGTCGGCCTCGAGCCGTCGCCATCGTTCGTGGCCGCTGAGCGCGCTGCGTTCGCCGAGCCCTCACCGCCGACGCCCCCGGTCCGTTCGGCGCCCCCGGCCCGCCTCGGCACGCTCGTCGGCCGCGACGAGGAGTTCGACCACGTCTGCAGGCTGCTCGAGGAGCGGAGGCTGGTGAGCGTGGTCGGCCCCGGCGGAGTCGGCAAGACCGCTCTCGCCGCCGAGGTCACCCGCCGGATGGCCGACCTGGCGCCCGACGGCGTGTGGATCGCCGCGCTCGCCGAGGTGGAGGACGGCGCCGGCGTGCTCCCCGCCGTGGTGCGAGCGGTCGGGGCCCCCACGACGCACCCGCTGGACGCCTCGCTGGCCGGCTACCTCAGCGGCCGCGAGGGACTCCTCGTGCTCGACAACACCGAACACGTCAGCACCTCGGCGTGCGCCGTCGCCGACCAGGTCCTGGCCGTGCCCGGTCGGATCCGGATCATCACCACGGGCCGCCAGCCCCTCGGCCTCGCCGGAGAGGCGGTGGTGCCGGTCGAACCGCTCACCGCCGCCGCCGCACAGCAGCTGCTGGAGGAGCGTTGCCGGGATGCGGGGGGCACCATCGAACCCCGCCAGGCCGAGTTGGCCGCCCGCGTCTGCGAACGCCTCGACCGCCTCCCCCTCGCGATCGAGATGGCGGCCGCCCGCCTGCGCGCCCTGTCGCTCGAGGACCTCGAACAGCACCTCGACCAGCGGCTCCGACTGCTGGGCTCCGGCCGGGACGGTCGCCACGAGACACTCGAGCGCGTGGTCGCCTGGTCCCACGACCTGCTCGACCCCGACCAGCGAGAGCTGTTCGAGCAGCTCTCGGTGTTCGCCGGACCGTTCGACCTCGACGCGGCCGCCGCGGTGCACGGCTCGGATCACACCGCCGGGCCACTGGCCGACCTGGTCGACCGGTCGTTGGTGCAGGCCCGCAACGACGCGGGACGCGTCCGCTACCAGCTCCTCGAGACCGTCCGGGCCTTCGCCAACGAACGCCTGGATGCCTCCCCGTCCCGCGACGCGACGATCGACCGGTTCGTCGAGCATCACGTGGCGCTCGCCGAGCAGGTCGCCGAGGGGCTCCGCGGCCCCGACGAGCGCCGCTGGGCCGACACCTTCGACCGGAACACACCCAACCTCGAGGTGGCCCACGCCCGAGCGCTCGAACGGGGTGACATCGACGCCGCGGTCCGCATCGCGACCGCGCCGTACCTGCTCATCTACCAGCGCCTGCGGGCCGACATCGGGGCGTGGGCCGAGGCCACCCTCGAACCGGCACGACGGGCCGGTCACCCCGCCACCGCCGCGGTGCTCGCCGTCGTCGCCCTCGACCGGCTCAACCGCGGCCACCACGACGAGGTGGCCGCCCTGCTCGACGACCTGCCCGACGACCCGGTCGCCCGTCACGCCCACGAGATCCTGGGCGACCTGTACACCTACCGTGGGCAGCTCGACGCTGCCGTCGAGCACTTCGCCCGCGCCGCGGACCTGGCGATCGCCGGCGGAGATCACGTCACCGCCCTTCACGCCCGCATGAGCCAGTCGATCCCGCTGGGATACGCCGGGCATCGAGACGAGGCGCGTCGCCGGCTGCAACAGGTGCGAGCGGACGGCGAGCTGAGAGGAGTCAGGTTCGTGCCGGCCTGGTGCGATTTCGCCGAGGCCGAACTGCTCGTCGAGATCGACCCGGCCCGCTCCCTCGAACTGGTGGACGGAGCCGTCGCCACGGCCGACCGTGAAGGCTGGCGCATGCTCGCCGGCGTCGGCCGTCTCACCGCCAGCTCGCTGCGGGCGCGCTCCGCCGAGCCTGCCGACGCCCTTGCCGGGTTCGAGCGGCTCATCCGGCACTGGGACCGCGTCGGGGACACCAACCACCAGTGGACCACGTTGCGCAACCTGGTCGAGCTGCTCGTGCGGCTCGGCGACCTGCCGCGCGCCGCGTTGGTGCTCGGGTCGGTGACCAACAGCCCGCGGCCCACGTTCGGACCCGAGGAGGAACGACTCCGCGACGCCGCCGAGCTGATCCGGGCCGGACTCGGTGATCAGGCCGACGAGCTCGTCGAGCGGGGCGCCGCGCTCGATCTCGATGCCACGATCCGGCTGGCTCTCGACGCCCTCACGGAACTCGGGGCCACGGCGCCCGGCCCGATGACCACCAGCGCCAGGGACGGTGCGCCGTGAAGACCCGATCGTCAGCCAGGTGTGACGTCTTGGGAGGGCTCAGGTGTCGGGCAGGGCGGTGCGCAGGGCGCGGAGGAAGGCATCGGGCCGGTCACGGGCGGGGTCGTCGGCAGCGTCGTCGATCACGTGCAATGCCCAGCCGTACTGGTCGCGGGCGCGTTCGGCGATGCGCAGGCGCAGCGCCCGGTCGTGGCGCCCCCAGATGAGTGTCGTGGGCACGGCGATCCGGTCGAGCTCGTCGGGCGGGATGCGGGGCGTGCCCACCCGACGGAGCAGCTGCCCGGCCGCCTTCGCCTGCTCGGACCGGGCGAGGCCGAGGTTGTAGGCGACGAAGGCCGTCCATTCGTCGCCCATCTCCTGCTGCAGCCGCATCCGGTCGTGGGCACACTGGTCCATGAAGCGCTCGAAGGTCCGCTCGCTCGGCCGGGAGGCGAACCGGAGCAACCGGACGGCGAACCGGATGCTCGGCCGGAACCGCGCCAACCCGAGCGAGTCGACGAGCACCAGGCCACGGAGACGGCCTGGGCGATGGGCGGCGTGACGGGCGGCGATGGCACCGCCGAGCACGTGGCCGACCACGACGGGTGGCTCCGCGCAGGTGCGATCGAGGAGCCCATCGAGCCACGTCAGCATCCCGTCAGCGTCGAGTGGCATGTCCCCGGTCCCCGACGAGCCGTGAGCCGGCAGGTCGGGGGCGACCACCCGGTGGGTGGTCGCCACGTCGGGGACGGTCCACCGCCAGTTCACCGCCGATTCACCGGGGCCGTGGAGCAGCACGACGGGCGGACCGTCGCCGCCCTCCAGCACGGCGGTGGGGACGCCGGCTACGTCGAGCTGCCGCTCGCTGACCGGCAGGCCCGCCAGCAGCCGCTCGCGGTGGGTCTGGAGGAATGACTGCGTGTGCACCGCGATCAGCGCCCGCTGACTCGCCCGGTGGCGACGAGGACACCCGGCTCCATCACGGTGGCGTCGCCGTCGACGAACGGCTGGCAGCGCTCGACCACGTCACGCTCGAGGGCGGCCCGGGCGGCCTCGTCGAGGCCGGCGGCCACGGCGGCGAGCGGTGTGCTCTGCACGTACTGCCAGAAGAGGTCCGCTGGCGGGGGGACCCGCAGGGGGACGGTGCCGGTCTCGATCTCGACATCGTCGAACCCGGCGCCGGTGAACAGCTGGCGGGCCTCGGCGGGGTCGTGGACCGAGAACACGGCGTGCACGAAGCACGACGCGTCCGCCCCGACGTGGGCCGTGAGGGCAGCGTCGATGGCCTCGAACAGCGGCGGGGTGGGTCCCGGTGTCGACACCACGGCCCGGCCGCCGGGGGCGAGGACCCGCCGCATCTCCCGCAGACCCTGCTCTTTGTCCTCGAAGAACTGGAGGCCCATCGAGCACAGCACGACATCGAACGCCGCGTCGGGGAGGGGCATCGCTTCGGCGGGTGCCTCGTACCAGTCGATCCCGCCGGGCGAGGCCGATCGGGCCATCGCAAGCATGCCCGGCGTCGGGTCCAGGCCCGACACGGTCCCCTGCGGACCCACGGCCTCGACGGCCAGCCGGGCGGCGAGCCCCGTGCCGCAGGCGACGTCGAGCACCCGCTCCCCCGGTGCCAGCTTCGCGGTGGCGAGCAGCCGCCGGGCGAAGGGCGTGCCGATGGCGGGGACGAAGTGGTCCTCGTAGTTCCGTGCCGCATCGGCGGCGTACTTGGCGTACAGCGACGTCGAGGTGTTCGGTCGGGTCGAGGTGTTCGGTCGGATCGTCATCACACGGTCTCCTTGCGCTCGGAATCTCTTCTCGGCAGGACCGTACGAGAGGGAGGGGGTGCGCGACTTCGGGGGAGCCCGCCATCTCCGAGCGGACGTGGCGTGGGTGAAATCCCTCACACCGTCACACGAGCCCGTCACACGAGCCCGTCACACGAGCCCGTGGTCGTAGGCATAGGCGGTGGCGGCCGCTCGGTTCGGCACGTCGAGCTTGGTGAAGATGTTGCCGAGGTGGCGCTCGACCGTCCGCTCGCTGATGGACAGCACCTCGGCGATCTCGCGATTCGTCCTGCCCGCCGCCACCAATCGCAGGACCTCGAGCTCGCGTGCGGTCACGGGGAGCGTTCCCCGGTCGACGGGTCGTCGGATGAGCTCGTCGAGACGAGCCAACGCCGGCACCGCCCCCAGACGCTCGAACACCGACCGGGCGGCGTCGCACTCGAGATCGGCGGTGTCGGTGTCGCCGACCTGCCGGCACGCCACGGCGATGAGCACACGTGCCCTGGCAAGCTCGTACGGGGCGTCCACGTCGTGCCACACCCGGCAAGCGGCGTTCAACGCGTCCAGCGCGAGTCCGGGCTCACCCTCGGCCAGCAGCACCGCCCCGCGAGCCTGCCAGGCGATGGCGTCGAGCACGCCGGCGTGGGCGCTCTCCGCCCGCGCCGCCAGTTCCACCAGCTCGTCGGCTGCGCGCCGGGCGTCCGCCGTCCGGTCCGCCGCGAGCATGATCTCCACCGCAGCGGGGAGGAGCCGGGCGCGGGTGACGTGATCGTTCGCCTCGCCGAGGGCCCGCTCGATGGCGGCGACCGCCGCGTCGGTCCTGCCCTCCGCGAGCCGTAGCAGCGCCAGGCCCGGATGGGGTTGGCGTCCGGCGGCGTGAGCGCGGCGGTACGCCGCCTCGGCATCGGCCAGCGCGCCCCGCAACCGGTGGAGCTCGCCCAGTTCGTAGTGCGCCGTGCCGATCGCCGGATGCGGTGGTTCGGCGAGCCGCTCGCACGCGCGCTGCGCCTCGGTCATCGCCTCCCCCCATGCTCCTCCCACCTGCAGGATCTGGGCCCGGTGCACGAGGCACTGCCCCCGGTACGGCACGAGGTCGGGTTGACCGGCGCACCACCGGTCGAGCGCCGCCGTCCACTCCCGGGCCCGGCGCAGGTCGAATGCCTGCTGGCACGCGTCGACGACCGCGCAGTAGACGACGCCGGACACGACCGGCGACGTCTCCCCGGCCGTGACCGACACCATCGCCTCGTCGAACAGCCGCATGCCCTCGGGGACCCGACCCGACCGGAGCAAGGCCTCGCCGCGACCGATGGCCCCGAGCGCGGCCAGGTCCGGGTCACCGAAGCGCTGCGCCCGCTCGCTGACCTCGCCGAACCGGTCGAGGGCGCCGCCGAGGTCACCGCTGCCCATGGCCAAGAGACCCTCGGGGAGCAGCAGGTACCCCCGCTCGGCGTCGTCGAGCCCGTGCTGGTCCACCAGGGTCCCCGCCCGCGCCAGCCACCCGCTGCCCTGGGCCATCTCGCCCCGCTGCACCAGGCCGAAGCCCGCCCAGAACGCGCACCGCACGGCTCGCTCGTGTGCCCCCCGATCGAGCCAGCTCCGGTGGGCGCGGGTCCACGCCTCGGTGCTCTCGGCGTCGTGGCCCGTGAGGTACGCGGCGACCGCCAGCCGCTCCAGGTCCTCCGGCTCCAGCCCTGCGTCGTCGATGGCAGCCGCCGTCAGGTGCTCATAGGACTGGCGCCACTCTCCCCGGTCGAAGGCGCGCCGTCCCTGCTCCCGCATCTCGGTGCCGTTCATGCCCCTCCGCGACCGACGGTAGCACCGCCCTGCACCGGGTCTCGGTGCGTCGGCGTTCGGCGTGGGGAGGTGAGCGGCGAGACGCCACACTGAGACGCCAGACTGACGTCATGTCGCGCATCGTCCTCGCTGCGTTCATCGCCGGGTGGCTCGCGGCTGGCTGTAGCGGGGTCGAAGATGACGCTGCTGGAACCGGCTCCGAACGGGCTCGGGGCGCGCCCGGGCCGCCCGATGCTGCACCTGGCTCGCTTCGTGCGACCGAGCGAGCGACGCCGGAACCCGCACCCCCGCCCGACACGGACCGCCCATGGCTGCGCTCAGCGGCGTCCGCCTCGGCGACCGCGGAGCGCACCGTCGACCGCCCGGAGTTCAGCGGGGGCTACGGGGAGCTCGACGAGGCCACGCGTCAGCGGATGGTCGACGTGTCGTGGCGACCGTCGTGCCCGGTCTCGCTCGACGATCTCCGACTCCTCGAAGTGGACCACTGGGGCTTCGACCGTCAGGTCCGGCGCGGCGAGATGGTCGTGCACGCCGACCACGCCGGTGCCGTGGTCGAGGTCTTCCGCGAGCTCTTCGAGGCCCGCTTCCCGATCGAGCGGATGCAGCTGATCGACGACTTCGACGGCAGCGACGACGCCTCGATGGCAGCGAACAACAGCTCCGGTTTCAACTGCCGGACGGTGACCGCGGGAGCGGCGTGGTCCCAGCACGCGTCCGGCCTGGCGATCGACATCAACCCGGTCCAGAACCCCTATGTCGGCGCCGACGGCGAGGTGCAGCCGCCGGCGGGACGGTCCTTCACCGACCGCTCCCGGCACGTCGACGGGATGATCCATCCGGACGGTCCTGTCGTGCGCGCGTTCGAGCGCGCCGGTTGGAGCTGGGGCGGGGAGTGGACGTCGTTGAAGGACTACCACCACTTCTCCTCCACCGGCCGGTGACGGCGCCCGCGAGAGTTCCGCTCAGCTCCCCTTCGACCGCGCCTGTGTCTCCAACGGCAGTTCCGGATCCGACGCCCATTCCAGCATCGATCCGTCGTAGACCGCGACGTTGTCGTGACCGAGCAGGGTCAAAGCGAGCGCGTCGCTGGATGCGGCGACCCCACCGCCGCAGTAGGTGATGACCGAATCGCTGCCCAACGCCGGCTCGAACCGCTCGCGCAGCTCGTCGTTGGACAGGTAGCGCTGCGTTGCGCTGTCGACGATCCCACTCGCCGGCACGTTGATCGCGCCGGGGATGTGGCCGGCTCGTCCGTAGTGGGCCACCTCGCCCAGGTACTGCTCCTCGGTCAAGGCATCGACGAGCTGGGTGCCGTCGTCGTCGATCGCTCGCAG
>SKSP01000555.1 GCA_007122945.1 Ilumatobacteraceae bacterium
CCAGCTGTTCGGCCAGCTCGATCGACGCCGCCGTGTCGCCGACCTCGCGCAGCGCCTCGGCCCGGACGTGCATCGCGGTCGCGCCCAGCTCACGCCACTGCTCGCGGCGCTGCTCGATCCAATGCCCGTCGGCCCCGGGGAGCAGCGGGCGGGTGATCGTGCGGGCCGCTCGATCGAGCGCTTCCAGCGCGAGCCCGGCGTGTCCGGACCGGAGCGCCGCACGTGCTGCCCCGACCGACGCCACTGCCTGCTCGAGATCGATCACGGTGTCGTGCGGGAGTACCAACTCGTAGGTGCCCGGGCCGGTCACCACGATCTCGTCGGGCTCGACCCCGAGTTGGGCAAAAAGGGCGCGGACCTTCACCACCGTGTTGCGCAACGCGCTCCGCCACGTGGCGGGGAGCCGGGCGTCCCACAACGCCTCACCCAGCTCGTCGTGAGTGACCGCGCGACCTCGCTCGTGCACGAGGTACAGCAGGGCCACGCGGCCCAGCTGCCCCAGGCCGTCGACCTTCGCCGACGTCCCGTCCCGACGGATGTCCACCTGGCCTGCGAGATCGATCTGCAGGGCCACTGCCCCGAACCTACCCGGACACACCGGCGCGACCCCGGACGAGCCGTTGCACGATCGTTGCAGGGCGATTCGTACGGTCCCCCCGATCGCCCGACGGTCCGCACGCAGGATCATCAAAGGAGCCCCACCATGCGCGTCAGCACCATCCCCCACGTCGAGAACCGCACCCCGACCGACCGGCGGGGCCGACGACCTCGGCCGCCCGTGCGATCGAGGTGGGCCGCCATCGGCGCCGCCGTCGCGGTCACACTCGGCGCCGGCGGGCTCACGATCGCCACGGCGTCGGGCTCGGGTTCGTCGTTCGTGCCGGTCACCCCCGAGCGCGTGCTCGACACGCGCACGGGCGTCGGCCTCAGCGGGCCGTTCACGTCACCCACCGGGCGCACGTTGCAGGTCACCGGCAGCATCCCGACCGCCTCTGGTCCGGGCACGGTGGTACCGACGGGCGCGACGGCCGTGGTCCTCAACGTCACCGCCGTTCAGCCCCAGGCCGACGGGTTCCTGGCGGTGCGACCCGACGGGACGCCCGGCGACCCACAGACGTCGAACCTGAACTTCACCGCCGGTGACATCGTGCCCAACGCCGTCGTCGTCGGTCTGCCAGCGAGCGGCGCGGTCGACATCGTCTACGACGCGTTCGGCGTAGTCGGTCCGGTGACCGATGTGCTCATCGACGTGACCGGCTACTACGTCGCGGGCGGCGCTGGCGGGTCGGGGCCGCCGGGAGCGACAGGTCCCACCGGCGAGACGGGCGAGACCGGACAACAGGGCCCGGCCGGTGCGGATGCCCCGAGGCCGGCCGGTGTCATCACGGTGGCGAAATCGGGCGGCGACCACACGTCGGTGCAGGGCGCCCTCGACTCGATCGGCACCACACTGCCGGCCGCGTCGGCCACGAACCGCTACGTGATCGAGATCGCACCCGGCACGTACACCGGCGTGGTCACGATGAACAAGAGCTTCGTCGACCTCGAGGGCTCGGGTGAGTCGACCACCATCTTGACCTCGGCCGGCGGCGGCACCCTGGCGTCGAGCGGCACCCTGCGGTCCGGGAACGTCACGGTCGAGGTCCGGAACCTCAGCGTGGTCAACACCGGCGGGAACACCCACGGCACCGCGATCTACAACATCGCCAGCACGAGCTCGCTGCGTTTCAGCAACGTCACGGCGATCGCCTCCGGATCGAGCAGCGGCAACTTCGGCGTCTACAACGCCGCGTCCTCACCGCTCATGAATCACATGACTATCTCGGCGAGCGGCGCCGGCAACCGGGGTGTCGTGAATGCCGGTTCGGTCGCGTCACCGCTGATCAGGGACTCCACGATCAGCGGCACCGAGAGCATCCGCAACGAGACGTCGGCCGCCGCCGACGTCTACAACACGATCCTCAGCCCGTCGGCCCAGCAGCAGAACGCCGGGTTCCGGTGCCGAAACGTCGTGAACGCCGGTCTCGATCCGCTCGGGAACGACTGCCGTCTCTGATCGCTCGTGGTCCGTGCCCGTGCCGGTGCACGGTCACGGTCGTTGCACCCCGCTCCGCACCGCCGGCGCGGACGGAACGCCGATGGCGGGTGACCTGCCAGACTGGCGCGAACTCGATCGATCGGAGGTCGGACGACGATGGCCACGTTGCGAGTGATCCCCGCGCCGGCGCAGGCGCTCCTCGGTTCCGACGCCCTCGCCCACGTCGTCACCCGCAACGCCGACGGTTCACCACAGGTGTCGGTCGTGTGGTGCGGCGTGCGCGGCGACGAGGTCGTGTTCTGCACCGAGGGCGACACCGTCAAGATCCGCAACCTGCGACGCGACCCGCGGATCGTGCTGTCGATCGAGGACGAGGCGCGCAACCTCGCCGGCGCCCAGCAGCATCTCGTGGTGCACGGCACGGCGACGATCGCCGACACCGTCGATGCCACCCTGTGCGACGAGCTGTGTCGCACCTACGTCGGGAACGCCGATCACCCGACCAACCTGAAGCACTCCCCCACCGCCGTCACCGTGACCGTCGCCGTCGAGCGACTGGCCGGCAACGGGCCCTGGACCGGCTGAGGCCACCGTCGCTGCGAGCCGGCGTCGCGGTACCATCAGTTTTCACGGGATGTGGCGCAGCCTGGTAGCGCACCTGCTTTGGGAGCAGGGGGTCGGGAGTTCGAATCTCCCCATCCCGACCACGAAAGCGTTGCGCTACAAGGGTTTGCGACTAAACAGAGCCCGACCAGTCAGGTGTCGGCGCTGAATGGGGACCCTAAGGGGGACCCTACGTCGACCAGTTCGCATCGCATCGACACCGAACGTTGTTGTTCCCGTCATCGACCGGCACGTACATGCGAGTCGACGCTGTGGTCGATGTCCAACGGCCCGGAAGCCAGCTCTGCAACAGTGGGGCATGCGGTTCGCCAACGACATCGTGGAAGAACTGGCAGCTGACCAACTCGCCGCCCTTGAAGTTGCGTTCGACATCGTCAGCGATCAGCTCTTCGACGA
>SKSP01000492.1 GCA_007122945.1 Ilumatobacteraceae bacterium
CCGTGAGATCGTGTTCGGCGCTGCGCGGTACCACGACGTCGGCGCCGGCGTCGACGAGCCGCCACACGACCTTGCGGCCGAGGAACCCGGAACCGCCCGTCACGAGCACGCGTCGACCCGACCAGAACGCTGACATGCGGTGGATGCTACGACCGCGCGGCCATCATGGGGCGGTGCCCGCACCGCTGCGAATCGCGTACACGCTGGAACAACTGTGGCACGAGGTGCCCGGTGGCACCGCGGTGGCCGCGCTGCGCGTCGCGCGCGAGTTGGTCGCTCGCGACGACGTCGACGTGATCGGCGTGGCGGGTCGGCACGCCCGCCCGCCGGCACCCGCCTACCGCACCGATCTCACCGTGCGCGCCCTTCCGGTGGCGCGCCCGTGGCTCTACCAGACCTGGCTGCGGTTCCGATGGCCGCTCGTCGAGGCGGCCACCGGTCCGGTCGACGTGTGCCACGCCACCGGACTCGTGCCCGCGGCCAGCGACGCCCCGCTCGTCGTGACCGTGCACGACCTCGCCTTCCGCCGCTTTCCCGAGCGGTTCACCCGCCACGGTGCCCGGACGATGCGTCGGAGCCTCGAGGTGATCCGCCGGCGCGCCGCGCTCGTGCTGTGCTCGAGCTCGCCGACGGTCGACGACCTCCTCGACGCGGGGTTCAGCGAGGATCGCCTGCGGCTCGTCCCGCTCGGTGTCGACGTGGTCGACGTCCCCGACGCCGAGATCGACCGCGTGCGCCGCGAGCACCGGCTCCCCGAGCGGTTCGTGCTGTTCGTGGGCACGATGGAGCCGCGCAAGAACCTCGTTCGGCTCGCCGAGGCCGTCGCCCGACTCGACGACCCCGTGCCGCTCGTGGTCGTGGGCGCGGACGGCTGGGGCGGCGTGGAGGAGCGGGTCACCCGGCTCGACCTCGACGTCCGCTTCCTCGGTTTCGTCCCCGACGTCGATCTCGCCGCCTGCTACGCCGCCGCGACGGTGTTCGCCTACCCCAGCGAGTGGGAGGGCTTCGGGCTCCCCGTCGCCGAGGCGATGGCCCAGGGGGCGCCCGTGGTGACGAGTCGGGGGACGTCGATGGCGGAGGTCGCCGGGGGAGCGGCGGTGCTGGTGGATCCGACCGACACCGACGACATCGCCCGCGGGCTCGCCGAGGCCCTCGACCAGCGTGGTCGCGACGCACGGATCGCCGCCGGCCGCTCCCGAGCGGCGACGCTCACCTGGTCGGCCACCGCGGCGGCGACCGTGGCCGCGTACCGGGAGGTGGCCGCGTGACGGTGCGGGTCGCCGTCAACCTGCTGTGGTGCGTCCCCGGCGAGGTCGGCGGGTCCGAGGAGTATCTCGCCCGGCAGCTGCAGGGGCTGACGGCCGTCGATCCCGAGCGCGGGAGAGCCGCGCCGACGCTGTTCACGCTGCCGTCGTACCCGGCCGCCCACCCCGAGCTCGCGACGCGGTTCCCCGTCGTGACGACCCGGACGACCGGTGCTCACCGGCCTCGCCGGGTCGTCGCCGAGCACACGTGGCTGCGGCGTCGCACCCGCGTCGACCCGGTGCGCATCGGCGCGTTCGACCTCGTGCACCACGGCGGCGGCACCACGCCCATGATCGGGTCGCGACCGATCGTGCTCACGATCCACGACCTGCAGTACCTCGAGCACCCGCACTACGTCTCGCCGCGCAAGCTGCGGTACCTCCGCAGCGCGGTGCCGCGGTCGGTGAGGCGTGCGAACGTCGTCGCGGTGCCGAGCGAGTTCGTGCGCGGCACCGTGATCGACGCGTTCGGGACCGACCCCGATCGCGTCGTCGTCGTGCCGCACGGCATCGACGCCGCACCCGTGCCGGTCATCGTCGACGAGGCCGGCCTGCGGGAGCGGTGGGGGCTCGGCCCCGGGCCGCTGCTCGTCTACCCGGCGATCACCCACCCCCACAAGAACCACCGTCTGCTCCTGGAGACGATGCGCGACCACTGGATCGACCCCGACCTGCGGCTCGTGTTGCTCGGCGGCCGCGGCGCGGCCGACGACGAGGTCGAACGGGCGATCACCGAGCTCGGCCTCCGGGGCCGGGTCGTGCGCCCGGGCCGGGTGCCCGACGCCGACCGCGACGGGTTGCTCGCGATCGCCGATGCGCTCGTGTTCCCCAGCACCTACGAGGGCTTCGGGGCGCCGCTGATCGAGGCGATGGCGCTCGGGACGCCCGTGATCTGCGGTGACCACCCGACCCTCCGGGAGGTCGTCGGCGACGCCGGTGTGGTCGTGCCGCCCGATCCCGAGGCGTGGGGGGCAGCACTCGGGGTGGCTCGCCGGACGCGACGCGAGCTGACGGCCGCCGGCCGGGTGCGGGTCGCCCGCTTCGACCTGGCGACGTCCGCGGCCGCGCTGCTCGACGCCTACGAACGGACGCTCCCATGACCACGGGGTCGCACCGACCGGACACCTCGCCAACCGCGGTCGCGTCAGCGGTCCCACACGCGTCCGCTCCGGTGCCGACACCGGAGGCCCCGGTGCTGCGGCTCGTCGTGCTGTGCCCGCACTTCGACCCCGACACGGCGCCGACCGGCCACGTGATGACGCGCATCGTCACCGAGCTGGCCGGCCGCGGCCACGAGCTGCACGTCGTCACGTCGCTGCCGTGGTACCGCGCCCACCGGGTCGAGCCCGACTGGGTCGAGCCCGTTCGTCGCGGCGGTTGGCTGCGCACCGAGCACGTGCCCTGGGGGTCGATCACGCGCGTCCACCCGTTCCCCGGCGGTGATCGGCGCGACCTCGTGCGCCGCGCCGCCGGGTTCGCCGGCTTCTCCCTGCTGGCCGGCCTCGGCGGGTTGCGGGCCGGTGGTTGGTTGCGCCGCGCCGACGCCGTGATCGCCATGTCGCCGCCGTTGACCCTCGGTCCGACCGGCTGGGCGGTGGGGGTGTCCCGACGGGCACCGCTCGTGTTCAACATCCAGGACGTGTTCCCCGACGCCGCCGTCGAGACGGGGGCGATCACCGACCGGCGCGTCATCGCCGCCGCCGCTGCCCTGGAGCGGTTCTGCTACCGCCGGGCGGCCGCGATCACGGTGCTCAGCGACGACCTCGGGGACAACGTGCGGACCAAGCTGCCGCCCCGGATGCGCGAGCGCGTGCACGTCATCCCGAACTTCGTGTCGACCGACGAGTTGCAGCCCGCCGACCGCATGACGGCCTACCGGCGCGAGCTCGGCATCGGCGACGAACCGGTCGTGCTGTACGCCGGCAACGTCGGGTTCTCGCAGTCGCTCGAGCTCGTCGTGCACGCCGCTCGGGCGATCCCCGGTGCGACGTTCCTGGTCAACGGGCAGGGTGCCGCCCGCGCCGAGCTCGAGGACGCCGCCCGTGACCTGCCGAACGTGCGGTTCGGCGACTACCAACCGGCCGAGCGCCTGAGCGAGGTGCTCGCGACGGGCGATGTCCACGTGGTGCCGCTGCGGCGGGGGCTCGGCCGGGTGAGCGTGCCCTCCAAGACGTACTCGATCCTCGCCGCCGGGCGGCCCGTCGTGGCGGCGATCGACCCGGGGACCGAGGTCCCCCGGATGCTCGACGCGTCGGGTGGCGGGATCGCGGTCGAACCGGACGATCCGGACGCCTTCGTCGGTGCCCTGCGCGACCTGCTCGCCCGGCCGGACCGGGGCGCGTCGATGGGTGCGGCCGGCCGCCGCTGGGTCGAGACGGCCGCCTCGCCGGCTGCGGTGGCGGCGGCGTACGAGGCGCTGGTCACAGGTCTGCGCCGCCGGCGTCGCGGCCCGTTCGGCAGGGCCCGCCGGTAGCATTTCACTCGTGGCACCAAGCTCAGGATCGTCGACCTCCAAGGCCGCGGCATCGACCAAGAAGGCCGCGCGGCTGACCCAGCGGGGCAAGACCCGGGCCGTCCGGTTCCAGGGCGGCACGCTGTTCCCCTTCATCGTGGCGCTCGTCGTCGTGCTCGGTCTCGGCACCATCGTGTACGCCCGCCAGAGCCAGCCGGGGTTCGACACCTCGCCACCCACGATCAACTCGCACTGGCACGCTGCGTACGGCTTCTACATCTGCGGTGAGTGGTATCAGCTCGGCGGCGACCTCGAGGACCGCAACACCCAGGGGCAGATCACCAACACCCCGTACCTGCAGACCGGTGTGCACAGCCACGACGACGGCGTGATCCACTGGCACCCGTTCACGTCGCGCGCCGTCGGCAACCGGGCCACGCTCAGCGTGTTCCTCGACGTCTACGACGTCGAGTTCAACCAGGACCGTCTGCGGTTCCCCGACAACCAGACGATGGGCGCGTGGGGTCCGGGTGCGGAGTTCGTGCCGGGCGAGACCCAGTGCGACGGTCAGGACGCCGACCTGTCGATGGTCGTGTGGGGTTCGTACCAGGACACCGGCCCCGGCGTCCGGTACATCGCCAACTTCGAGAACGTCCGCATCCAGAACGACGGCATGGTGTTCGCGATGGCGTTCATGCCCCGCAACGAGCCGGTCCCGATGCCGCCGTGGGCGCCGAACCTGCCCGCCCTGGGTGCGATCGACATCACGCAGTTCGACGAGCAGGATCTGATCGAAGGTGGGCTGTTGCCCGAGGACTTCGATCGGACGCTCCTCCCCGACCCCGCTGAGCTCGACGACCTCGAGGATCCCGACCCGACGGGTGATCTCGAGGTCGAGATCGACGAGTTCGAGGTCGACGACGAGATCGAGCTCGACGAGTCCGACGACGACGAGTGATGCGAGCCGTGGTGCTCGTCGGCGGGCGCGGCACCCGGTTGCGTCCGCTGACCGACCACGTCCCGAAGCCGATGCTCCCGATCGGGCACCGGCCGATGATCGCCGCGCTCGTCGAACGCCTCGCCCACGCCGGGGTCGACGACGTGACGCTCGCGCTCGGGTTCCGCCCCGAGCCGTTCATGGTGGCGTTCCCCGACGGGCGGGTCGGTGACGTCACGTTGCGCTACGCCGTCGAACCCGAGCCGCTCGACACGGCCGGCGCGATTCGCTTCGCCGCCGACCACGCCGGCATCGACACGACCTTCGTGGTCGCCAACGGCGACATCGTCACGGACCTCGCCGTCGCCGATCTCGTGGCCGCCCACCGCCGCACCGGCGCCGAGGCGACGTTGCACCTGACACCCGTCGACGACCCGTCGGCGTTCGGGGTCGTCGAGGTCGACGCCGACGGCCGGGTCGAACGCTTCGTCGAGAAGCCGACGCCTGGGGAGACCTCGTCGAACCTGATCAACGCGGGGACGTACGTCTTCGAAGCGTCGATGCTGGCCCGCATCCCGACCGGTCGCCGCGTGTCGGTCGAGCGCGAGACGTTCCCGGCGGTCGTCGCCGACGGCGGGCTGTTCGCGATCGCGACCGACGACTACTGGACCGACACCGGTCGCCCCGACCTCTACCTGGCCGCGAACGCGGCCCTGCTCACCGGTGAGCGTCCCGAGCGGTGCCGGGCGGTCGCTCCCGGCGCGTCCGTCGCCGAGGACGCCACGCTCGAACGGTCGCTCGTCGAGGCGGGAGCGACGGTGGCTGCACGCGCCCGGCTGGTCGGTTCGGTCGTGCTCGACGGCGGCTTCGTGGGGGAGGGAGCGACGGTCGAGCGCTCGATCGTGATGGGCCGCGTCGGTGCCGGGACCACCGTGCGCGACGCGGTCATCGGTGCCGACGGCGACGTCGCTGACGGGGTGACGGTCGCCGACGCCCGGATCCCCGAGCAGGGGTGACGCGTCGTGGGCTGCCTCGTGATCGGCGGCGCCGGGTTCATCGGGTCCCACCTCGTCGACCGGCTGCTGGCGGACGGTGAGTTCGTCGATGTCGTGGACGACCTGTCGACGGGGTCGCTGGCCAACCTCGCCGACGCCCGGGCGGTGGCCAAGAACGTCACCGATGCCCTCCACCACACCGGCGATCACGCCGGGCTGAAGATCCATCACGCCGACGCCGGCTCTCCCGACCTGGACTCGCTGTTCGCCATGCGTCGGCCCGAGATCGTGTACCACCTGGCGGCCGTCCCTCGCCGGCCGGCGGGCCCGGCCGACCTCACCGGCGCGTTGACGCGCACGCTGAACGTCCTCGAGGCGGCGCACGCCCACGGGGTCGCGAAGGTCGTCGCGACCGTCCCGGCCACGGCCGTCTACGGCGTGCCGGCGGCCCGTGACCTCCCGCTCAAGGAGCGCCCGTTGGAGCCGCGCGGTGTCCGCGGCGTGGTGGCCCGGGCGGTGGTCGACCTGCTCGACGTGTACCGCTCGAGCGCCGCGATCGAGTTCACCGCACTCGCCCTGGCGAGCGTCTACGGACCCAGGCAGCGTCCCGCCGACGGGGTGGTCGCGGCCTTCCTCCACGCGGCCGCCGAGCGGACGACGCCGGTGATCACGGGCGACGGGCGCCAGACCCGCGACTTCGTGTTCGTCGACGACGTCGTCGACGCGCTCGCCCGGGCCGGACGACGCGGCAGCGGGTTGGTGGTCAACATCGGCACCGGGACCCAGACCCCGGTGCGCGACCTGTGGCGGACCGTCGCCGGTGCAGCCGGCGGCGCCAGCTCGTCGGGACCGGCGCGCCGCGACGAGCTGGCGCGCTTCGCGCTGTCGCCGGTCCGGGCCCGCATCCACCTCGGCTGGTCGCCGTGGACGACGCTCGACGACGGCCTCGCCCTGTGCCGCTGACGCGTCAGGAGGCGGCGGCGAGCACGATCCGGGCGAGCGCCGCGGCGACCTCCGCGTCGGCCATGACCGTCGCCGTCACGCGGGGTCGGATGCCCGTCGCCTCGATCTCGCCGGCGAGCGCCGCGTCGACGTCGTCGACCACGAGCGTCGCCGCGATCTCGCGGTAGAGCCGGGCCACGCCGACCGCGGTCGCCTCGTGACCGAGCTCGGCGAGCATCCGGTCGGCAGGTCCCTTGAGCGCTGCTCCACCGACGATCGGCGAGATCGCGACCACCGAATCGCGACGCGACCGGAGGAGCGCGTCGATCCCCGGCAGCGCGCGGACCGGTCCCACCGACACCAGCGGGTTCGACGGCGCGATCACGACGACGTCGGCCGTTCCGAGCGCGTCGAGCACCGATGCCGTCGGTCGGGCGTCGTGCACGAACTCCACGGCGCGCACGGCGACGTCGTGACGCAGGCGGACGAAGTAGTCCTGGAAGTCGACGGTGCCGTGCTCGGCGGTCTCGATCCGGGTCCGGAAGCCGTCGTCGGTCATCGGCAGGACGGTGAGCCCGAGGCCCCACGCCCGGGCGATCTCGCCGGTCACCGTCGTGAGCGTGGCCCCCTCGGCCAGTCGGGCGGTCCGGTAGAAGTGCGTCGCGAGGTCCTGGTCGCCCAGGTTGAACCACGTCGGGGCGGCGGTCGACCCGGCGGGTCGGATGGCGGCGTAGCGCTCCAGGGCCCGCATCGCGCTCCAGGTCTCGTCGACGAGCCCCCAGCCGCGCTCGGGGTCGATCGCGCCCGCCAGGGTGTAGACGATGGTGTCGAGGTCGGGGGAGACGTGGAGGCCGTGCAGGACGGTGTCGTCGCCGGTGTTGACGATCGCCGTGATGTCCGACGGGTCGACGACCCGGACGAGCCCGCGCAGGAACCGGGCGGCGCCGACGCCGCCGGCGATGACGGCGACGGTGGGCGCGTCGTCGCCGCGCTCGGGCCGTGTCACCCGGCCTCCTCGCACGCCAGCCGGTACACGCCGACCAGTTCGTCGGCGGTGCGCTCCCACGAGAAGCGGCCCACGTTGGCCTGCCCGGCCCGGATCAGCTCGGCTCGCCGGTCGTCGTCGTCCACGACCGTGACGATCGCCTCCACGAGCGCGTCGAGGGTCCCGTCGGCCGCCAACGCGACGCCATCGCCGCCCACCTCGGGGATCGACCCGCTCGGACGGGCGACGACGGGGGTGCCGGCCTGCTGGGCTTCGAGGATCGGGAAGCCGAACCCCTCGTCCAACGAGGGGTAGACCAACGCGGTCGCCGTCGACAGCAGGCGGTCGCGGGTGGCGGTGTCGACCGCACCGAGCACGTGGACGCGCTCGGCGACCCGACTCTCGGCGACGGCCCGCAGCACGTCGTCGTGGTGATCGCCGGGGGCACCGGCGACGACGAGGCGGAGTTCGGGGTGTCGCGGGGCGAGCCGATCGAACGCGCGGACGAGGGCCGGGACGTCCTTGCGACGCTCGGTGGTGCCGACCGCCAGCAGGAACGGCGCCGATCCGGCCGGTCCGCCCGTCGCGGTGGGTCGGGTGGCGGCCGGATGGGTGGCGGCCGGTGGGTCGGGCGGTCCGAGGTGGACCACGCTCACCCGATCGGTGCCGAGCAACTCGCCGGCGGTCCGCGCGGTGGCGTGGGAGCTGACGTGGATGCGCGCCCCGCGGGCCGCGGCCCGCCGCAGCACGCGACCGGCCCGTCGGACGGCCGACGACGCCTGCTCGGGGTGGGCCAGGAACCAGCAGTCGTACACCGAGATCACGGTCGGTAGCCGGCTCGGCGGAGCGACGTAGTTGGTGCCGTGTACGACATCGGTGCCGTGCAGCCAGCGGTCGACCCGGGGCCGGTCCCCCGAGGCCCAGGCGCGCATCGCCGCCGCGGCCGGCAGCGGGAGTCGCCGCTCGCCGGGTCGCGGTCGGGCCCGGAAGCTGACCAGGTACGGCGACGTCGTGACGTCGTCGCGCCGCTCCAACTCGCGCACGAGGGACGCGGTGGCGAGGCCCACACCGGTGCGGTGGCCGTGCAAGGGCGCGGCGTCGATGGCGACGGCGAGCGGACGGCTGCGGTCGGGTGTCGGACGCTCGGCGGTCAGTGGACGGGGACGGGGCATCGCAGGGTGAGCGTCTCGGGGTCGGCGGGCGTCGCGGTGACGCCGTGCGGTGACGGTACCCGGCACGCTACCCGGGCGGGATCGGGTGGGCGGCCCCTAGACTCCCGCAGGTCCCGCCGGGCGCCGGCCCACGCCGCCGTCGTCGTCGTCGGTGGCGGCCGTGCCCGTTCCTCGCCCGTTCTCGCCCGTCTCCCAGGAGGAGTATCCATGCCGCGTGCGTTCATCACTGGTGTCACTGGTCAGGATGGCCAGCATCTGGCCGAGTTCTTGCACGGTCAGGGATATGACGTGTTCGGGATGGTGAAGGGGCAGAACAATCCGCGGGTGGCGGCGTTGACCGATGAGATGCCGTGGTTGGAGTTGGTGTCGGGGGACCTGGCGGATCTGCCGTCGTTGGTGTCGGTGTTGGAGATGGTCCAGCCCGACGAGGTGTACAACTTGGGGGCGATCTCGTTCGTGGCGTTGAGCTTCACGCAGCCGGAGTTGACGGCGAACATCACCGGGTTGGGGGTGTTGCGGATGTTGGAGGCGATCCGGATGGTCGGCGGCACGCACGACAACCCGATCCGGTTCTACCAGGCGTCGTCGTCGGAGATGTTCGGCAAGGTGCGCGAGACGCCGCAGACGGAGATGACGCCGTTCCATCCGCGGTCCCCGTACGGGTGTGCGAAGGTGTTCGGCCACGACATCACGGTGAACTACCGGGAGTCGTACGGGTTGTTCGCGTGCTCGGGGATCCTGTTCAACCACGAGGGGCCGCGGCGGGGGTTGGAGTTCGTGACGCGCAAGGTGACGAACGCGGCGGCGCGGATCAAGTTGGGGTTGCAGCACGAGTTGGTGATGGGGACGCTCGACACGAAGCGCGATTGGGGGTTCGCGGGTGACTACGTGAAGGCGATGTGGATGATGTTGCAGCAGGACTCCCCGGAGGACTTCGTGATCGCGACGGGGGAGACGCAGACGGTGCGCGAGTTGGTGGAGCGGGCGTTCGCTGCGGTGGGGATCGACGACTGGGAGCCGTACGTGCGCAAGGATCCGAAGTTCGATCGCCCGGCGGAGGTCGATCTGTTGATCGGTGATGCGTCCAAGGCGAAGGAGCAGTTGGGGTGGGAGCCCGAGGTGGCGTTCCCCGAACTGGTCACGATGATGGTCGCCAACGACCTCGCGCTCGAGGCCGCCAAGGCCGGCATCGACCTCGACACCCTCGACCTCCCCGGCTGATCCCCCGGCCGACTCCCCGGCTGACCGTGACGTGTCGGCTCGCGGCGACCGTCACGACTCGAGGGGCATGTCGGTGATCGCGTCCATCATCGAGTCGTGGTCCGGCCGGTCACCCGTGCCCAGGCGCCGCCGGAGGGCGGTCGCGAACACGGCGAGCGCGGTCACGTTGGCGGCCACCAGGCCCAGCTCGATCCGGACGAAGAGCTGGTCGCTCGACAGCCAGGTCACGAGGACGAACATCGCGAAGGCGGTCGCCCAGCCGAGCGCCACCTGGGCGTGCCCGTGGAGTGCGATCACCGCCTGCGCGGTGGCGAGCGCCATCATGTACACCGCACTCGCGAGCGCCAGCATGGCCATCGTGCGGCCGCTCAGGGTCGCTTCGTAGATCAACTCGACGAGCCAGGGACCGACCGTGAACGCGCCGGCGGTCCCGACCACCCCGACCGCGACGACCAGGGTCATCAGACGGAAGAACCCGGCCCGGAACTCGATCAGTTCGCCGCGTGCCGCCAACCGCGACAACTTGGGGAGGAGCGCGGCCTGCACCGCTTGGAACATGAACAGCGGGACCCGTGCGAGCAGCACGCCGAACGCGAACTGGGTGACGAGGAACCGTTCGGTCTCGTCGGACAGCAGCGTCGCCGCGACGACCCCGGCGTTGAGCAGCGCGGCGGCGAACACGGATCCACCGAGCAGCCATCCGAGGTTCGGGGTGACCTCGCGCCACTGGGCGGGCGGGCCCGGGTCGGTCCTCAGCGAGCCGCGTGCTGCCACGATGCTGACCGCGACCAGCGGGGCGAGTGCGACGGCGAACCCGTAGGGCCCGGCCGCCGACACGCCGATCACGGCGAGGGCGACGCACAGCAGGATCCGGATGATGCCGTCGGAGCCCATGATCAAGGCGTACGAACGGAACCGGCCGGTGCCCGAGCAGATGCCGCGGGCGAGGTGCGCGGGTGCGTAGGCCACGAACGCCGTGGCGAGCGCCGCGAGCATGAACCAATCTCCGTCGAAGTAGACCGACGTGATCACCGGGCTCGCGATCAGGACGATCGTGAGCACGAACGCGGCGAGTCCGGCACCGAGCAGGACGATCTTGCGGACCACCGGGGCGCCGCCCTCGCCGCGTGCGGTCCGGTGCGACAACGCCCGGCCGAGCTCCTGCTCGAGCGGGAGGAACACACCGGGGGCCAGCGAGAACGTGGCGAACCACAGTGCCGAGATGGGGGCGAACTCGGCGTCGCCACCGAGCGCGATCTGACCGATTCGGAAGAACGCGTACGTGGCGAACCCGGCGACGAGGAGCGCGGCACCGACGGGGAGGGTGCCGTCGGGGAAGGGTGTGCGGCGCGGGGAGGGGGTCGCGGAGGCGGCGGACGTCGACACGAGA
>SKSP01000099.1 GCA_007122945.1 Ilumatobacteraceae bacterium
CGCCCTCGCGGCCGGTGGCCGCTACCGGTGCGTCGGTGGCACGACGCGCGCGCTGCTGCGCGCGCTGACGGTCGGCTTCGTCGCCGGTCGTGCGACCGGACGACGCATGGGGGTGCTGGCGGTCGAGGCGGGTCCGGAACACTTCACGTCGCTCACCGATCTGATCGTCGCCGGTGACGTCATTGTGCACATCGATCGCACCTTCGATCTCGATGACGTTCCGGCAGCGCTCGCCCACGTCGGCCACGGCCGCGCGCTGGGCAAGGTCGTCGTCACCGTCGACGGCGGCAACGTCTGACCGTCGACACCCCGTCGACGCGTCACGAGTTGCGCTCGGCGCCGGCGTCGCGGCCCGGGATCTCACCGGTCTCCAGCAGGTGCTCGAAGGCGGCCGCGTCGAGCACCGGCACCCCGAGCTGCTCGGCCTTGGCGAGCTTGCTGGCACCCGGTGAGGCGCCGACGACGAGGGCGTCGGTCTTCTTGCTCACGCTGCCCGGGCTCGCACCGCCGCGCGACGTGATCGCCAGCTCGGCCTCCTCGCGCGTATAGGCGTCGAGCGTGCCGCTGACCACGATCGTGCGACCCGCGAGCACCTGCGGGACGGCCGCCCGCTCGGCGGCCGCGGCGGCCGCGGCCTCCTCGCTGCCGAGATCGACCCCGGCGGCCCGCAAGCGGGCGAGGAACGCCCGGTTCGGCTCCTGCTCCGCCCACTCGGTGATCGAGCGGGCGATCACCGGACCGACGCCATCGACGGCGGCGAGCTCGTCGGCGGTCGCCGCCATCACCCGCTCCACCGTGCCGAACTCGGCGGCCAGCGCCTGGGAGGCGGCCGGACCGAGGTGCTTGATGCCGAGCGCGGTCAGCACGCGCGGCACCGGGCGGTGGGCGGCCTCGGCGATCGCTGCCACCAGCTTCTCGGCGCTCGGGCGGGCGAACCCCTCGAGATCGGTGAGCTGGTCGGCGGTCAGCACGTACAGGTCGGACGGGTCGCGGGCGAGTCCGCGCTCGGTCAGCTGGGTGACGGTGCGCTCGCCGAGGCCCTCGATGTCCATCGCGCCCCGCGACGCCCAGTAGATGATCCGCTGGTCGCGCTGGAACGGACAGGTCGGCTCGATGCACCGGGTGTCGGCCTCGCCCTCCTGGCGGACGAGCGTGCTCCCGAGCGGACAGGGGCAGGTGGTCGGGAACTCCCACGGCTCGGCGCCGTCGGGGCGCAGCGCCGGGACCGGCCCGACCACCTCGGGGATCACGTCGCCCGCCTTGCGCACGACGACGGTGTCGCCGGGACGGACGTCCTTGACGCGTACCTGGTCCTGGTTGTGCAGCGTCGCCATCGACACCGTCGAGCCGCCGACGAACACCGGGTCGAGCACGGCGAACGGGGTGGCCCGGCCGGTGCGACCGATCGAGACCTTGATGTCGAGCAGCCGGGTCGTGCGCTCCTCGGGAGGGAACTTGTAGGCGATCGCCCAGCGGGGCGCTCGCGACGTGAACCCGAGTCGCTCGCGCTGGGCGAGATCGTCGAGCTTGACCACGACGCCGTCGATCTCGTAGTCGAGGTCGTGCCGGTGGTCCTGCCAGTGCAGGCAGTGCGCGAGGACGTCGTCGAGGGAGGTGAACGTGCGCATCTCGGGGTTCACCGGGAACCCGAGCGCGCTCAGCAGGTCGAGGTACTCGGTGTGGTGACCGACCGGCGCGACCTCCGCGGAGAGCTCCCCCACCTGGTAGGCCCAGAACGCCAGGTGCCGCTCGGCGGTGATGCTCGGATCCTTCTGCCGGAGGCTGCCCGCGGCGGCGTTGCGGGGGTTGACGAAGCGCCGCTCGCCGGCGTCGTCGGCCGCCGCGTTCAATGCGTCGAAGCTGCCGACCGGCATGTAGATCTCGCCGCGCACCTCGAGCACCTCGGGGACCGACGTGCCGTCGGGCGGTGCGACCGCGTCGGGGAGCACGTCGATGGTGGCGACGTTGGCGGTGACGTCCTCGCCCACCCGTCCGTCGCCACGGGTCGCGGCGCGCACGTACCGGCCGCGCTCGTACCGCAGGCTCACGGCCACGCCGTCGATCTTCAACTCGCACACGAACGTCGGCACCGCACCGTCGAGGTCGCGAAGCCCCTTGAGGACCCGCTCGCCCCACGCCCGCAGCTCGGCCGCGTCCATCGCGTTGTCGAGGCTCGTCATCGGCGTGGTGTGCACCACCGGCGCGAACGCCGTGCTGGCCGCACCGCCGACGGCCACCGCCGGCGAGGCCGGATCCGCGAGCTCGGGGTGCTCGGCCTCGAGCCGTCGCAGCTCGGCGACGAGCACGTCGTAGTCCCCGTCGGGGATCTCGGGGTCGTCCAACTCGTGGTACTGCCGGTTGTGGTGGGCGACCTGCTCGCGCAGCTCGGCGATGCGGTCCTCCGGCGTCCGGGCAGCCGGTTCTCGGGCAGCGTTCATCGCCGTCGAGTGTAGAGAGCCTTCGAATATCGAAAGCGGTCTCACATCGGCCGCGAGGCGGCGACCGCTGGCACGCGACGCGGGTTCAGGCGCCGAGCACGAACCGGGCGGCGGTGGCCTGGTCGCGCACACGGCGCGAGATGTCGCGCACCGTCCGGCAGACCCGCTCGGCCACGACGGGCGAGTGCATGCCGAGCCCGCAGTGCGGGGTGACGAAGCTCTGACGCCGTAGCGCCACCGGGTCGGCGCCGCCCTGAACGAGCTCGCACCACAGTCCGCTGAGGTGGTACCAGGCGCGACCGGCGGTGACCCCGATCGGACCGTCGGTGGCGACCGCGCCCCACGCGATCCAGCCGTCGTGCTCCAAGAAGCGCTGGAGGTACCCGCCGACCGAGACGAGGTCGCCGGTGGCCGGCAGCGACAACACCTGGGGGCCGGCGGCGAGCACCGACGCCCAATCGGTGCGGGCGCAACAGTGCACGCCGACGGTCGCGTCGGGTTGCAGCGACGCCATCGCTCCCGACAGCAGATCGATGGCGTGGTCGGGGTCGATCGGGAAGTCCTGGTCGGCGAGCTCGCCGAGCCAGGGTTCGTCGAACAGCACGAGCTGCGGCGAACCCGGCATGCAGCGGGCGACCTCGGCGTGCAGGGCGCGGACGTGTTGGCGGACCGCGGTCTCGCCCACCTCGAACGCGACGTCGACCGGGACGCCCGCGCGAATGAGCGCCACCCCGAGGGTGATCGGGCCGACGAACTGCCACTTCACGGGCATGCCGGCGAGGCCCCGCTCGAGGGCCACGTCGCAGAAGGTCCGGAACCCGACGAACGAGTCGCTGCCCAGGTCGGTCCGGACGGCGGACGTGTCGATGCGGTCGACGTCGACGGCGATGCTCCCGTACTGTCCGAGCGCGATCCCGGGCACGCCGACCAGCGCCTGGGCGATCATCGCCTCGGCCGGCGACCGGCGCGGCAGGCTCGGGATCACGGCGAGCTCGTGCTCGCGGAGGGCGAACTCGACGCCGGCTCGGGCGTCGCGGTGGGGCAGGCTGCCGATGCCGGTGGACGCGCCCGGCGTGATCACGTCGAACAGCGGGACGGTCTCGACCCGGTCCGCTCCGTGATCCGTCGTGGTCATGGCTCCCATCGTGCCATCTCCGATCGACGGCGGACGATTCTTCCGATGTCCCCACGTGCACCTCCGGGCGTACCCGCTGGGTGTGCGCCGCTGGGTGTGCCCCGTCGGACGGGCGTGCGCCGCTGGGTGTGCGCCGCTGGGTGTGCCCCGTTGGACGGGCGTGCGCCGCTGGGTGTGCGCCGCTGGGTGTGCCCCGTTGGACGGGCGTGCGCCCGGCAGGGCGTCCCGGTGTCGTTCGTTGGGCGCGCCGGCGATCCAGCGGCAAGAGTGGGGCGCGATGGAGGCGATGGACCGATGGTTCCCGTGGGCGCTGCGTCTCGTGTGGGTGGCGACCGCCGCCGCCGGCAGCACGGCCGTCGCCGAGGCGGTCGACGGCCGCAGCGACCCCGTGCGCCTCCTCGCCACGTGGGGCGCCGCCGCCGGATGGGTGGTCGGTGTCGCGGCGATGGCGTTCCCCGCCGTCGTGACGCTGACGGCGACGCGGGTGGTGGTCCCGCTGGCCGTCGCGGTGGCGATCGCCGCTGCGTTCGGTGGGGCGTCCGTGCTCCCCGGCGCACTCTTCGTCGCGTTGGCGGTCGCCGCGGCGCTGCTGGCGTTCGCCGCCGAGCTCGGCCGCGCGTTCGTCCAGGCATCGGCGTACGGCGCCGAGTCGCGCTTCCCGTTGCGGCCGCCGCTCGGGTTCGCGATCGCCGCGGTCGTCGCCTGGTGCCTGTGGGCCGCGGCGCTGGTGACGGGTCCTCTCCTGCTCGCCGCTCGCTCGTGGGTCGCCGGCACGATCGTCTCGGTGGTGGCCGTGGCGGCGACCTGGATGCTCGTCCGCCGCTGGCACCTGCTGTCGCGGCGCTGGCTCGTCCTCGTGCCCGCCGGCCTCGTCGTGCACGACCCGGTCGTGCTCGGCGAGACGATCATGCTGCGTCGCAGCCAGGTCGCCGAGGTCGGACTCGCCCCGGCCGACACCGAAGCGCTCGACCTCACCGGCCCCGCCTCGGGCCACGCCGTCGAGATCCGCACCCGCGAGATGATCACGGCGCTGATGCCCCCCGACGCCGAGCACCCGACCGGCCGGGCGATCCATCTCCGGGCACTGCTCGTCGCCCCGAGCCGCCCCGGCCGGTTCCTCGCCGACGCCGCCACCCGCCGCCTCCCCGTCGGCTGACACACCCCCCCGTTCCGTCCGCGCCAACCGACCGGAACCCGCCGATCCCGACAGACGGTACGCACCGCCCACCCCCCGTTCCGTCCGCGCCAACCGACCGGAACCCGCCGATCCCGACAGACGGTTGGGGGTCAGGGGCGAGTGGCGAGGCCGCCGCCGAGGACGCAGCGGTCGGCGAGGTCGTAGAACACGACGCTCTGTCCGGGGGCCACGCGGCGATGCGGGGCGTGCCACCGGACGACGACCGAGTCGTCGGGGCCGGGCCCGATGTCGGCGGGCGCCGGCGTGCCGTGGGCGCTGGTCTGCACGAGCACCCGACCCTCGACCGGTCGATCGACCCAGGTGGCCGCCACCACGTCCAGTGCACGGTCGAGGAGGTCGTCGTCGGCACCGACCACGACGGTGCGACGATCGACGTCGACGTCGACCACGTACCGCTTCGGGCCACCTCCCGGCAACCCGATCCCGCGTCGCTGCCCGATCGTCACCATCTCGACCGCGGGGACCTCGCCGACGTGGCGACCCCCGGTGTCGAGCACGGTCGCGGAGCGGAACGGGATCCGGTCGCCGAGGAACGTCTCGCGGCCACCGGTGGAGGTGATGAAGCAGACGTCCTGGCTGTCGGGCTTGCCGGCGGTGCGCAACCCCATGGCAGCCGCACGCTGCCGCACCTCGGACTTGTCGAGGTGGCCGACGGGGAACAGCGTCCGGGCGAGCTGGTCGCGGTCGAGCATGTGGACCACGTAGCTCTGGTCCTTGGCGCGGTCGGCGCCGCGCTGCAGCGTGGGGCGGCCGGCCGCGTCGCGACCGATCCGGGCGTGATGACCGGTCGCCACGGCATCGAACCCGAGCAGGTCCGCACGCTCGGCGAGCCGGTCGAACTTGACGTGCCGGTTGCACTCGATGCACGGGTTCGGCGTGACGCCGTCGACGTGGGCGCGCACGTACGGCGCCACGACGTGGTTGTCGAAGTCCTCGCCGAAGTTGAACACGAGGTGGTCGATGTCGAGTTGCTGGGCCACCCGTCGGGCGTCGTCGACGTCGGACACGCTGCAGCACCCGGTGTCGCTCTCGCCACCCCACAGCCGCATCGTCACGCCGACGACCTCGTGCCCCTCGTCGAGGAGCAGTGCGCCCGCGAGCGACGAGTCGACGCCGCCACTCATCGCCAGCATCACGCGCATCGCGAGCCCCCGGACCTCATCGCCGCAGCTGACGGACGGCGTCGGTGACGACCTCGACCGCGCGGTCGACGTCGGCGTCGGTCGTCGTGGCGCCGAGCGACATGCGCAACGCGCCGGCCGACCACGACCGCTCGACGCCCATCGCGGCGAGCACGTGGGACGGTTCCATCGCCCCGCTCGCGCAGGCCGACGCGGCGGAGGCGCACACCTCGGCGCGGTCGAGCAGGTACAGCAGCGCCTCGCTCTCGATGTCGGCGATGCACACGTGGGCCGAGCCGGCGATCTTGTGCGCGCGAGGCACGGTCTCGAGCACGCCGTCGAGCTCGGCGAGCAGCGAGTCGACCAGCCGGTCGCGCAGCGACCGCACCCGGGAGACCTCGTCGTGGCGCTCGGCGTCGGTCTCGGCGAGCGCCGCGGCGGTCGCCACGATGCCGGCCACGTTGTGGGTGCCGCTGCGGCGGTCGCGCTCCTGCCCGCCGCCCATGATGACGGGCGCGACCCGCGTGCCGTCGCGGACGACGAGCACGCCGACACCCTTCGGCCCGCCGAACTTGTGGGCGCTCAGGGACAGCATGTCGACGGACGGGGTGAGCGCGCGCAGGTCGAGCCAGGAAGCGGCCTGCACGGCGTCGGTGTGGAGCACGGCGTCGGGGGCGAGCTCGCGCACGAGCGAGCACACGGGATCGAGTTCCGTGACGGACCCGACCTCGTTGTTCACCGCCATCACGCTGACGATCCGGACGTCGGGGGTGGTGCGGAGCGTGTCGGCGAGGGCGTCGAGGTCGACCCGACCCGACCGGTCGACCGGCACGACGCGGCCGCCGTGGTGCTCGACGGGATGGAGCACGGCGTGGTGCTCGGCCGCCGGACAGACGGCGGTGCCGGGCCGTCCGGTGCGTGCCGCGGCGTCGAGCACCCCGGTGATCGCGGCGTTGTCGCTCTCGGTGCCGCAGCCGGTGAACACGACCCAGCCGGCCGGCACGCCGAGGCACTCGGCGACGATGTCGCGGGCCTCGTCGACGGCGCGCCGCGCGTCGCGGGCGAATCGGTGCGAACCGCTCGGGTTGGCGTAGCACTCGCTCAGGAACGGCAACATCGCCTCGACCGCCGCCGGACGCATGGGCGTCGTGGCGGCGTGATCGAGGTAGACGAGCGGTGAGGACACGCCGTCACGCTACCGAGTCGGCACGCTACCGAGCCGGCGCCATCGGTCCTGCTGACCCGAGCCGGCGCCATCGGTCCTGCTGACCCGGGGCTGCCGTCGGGCCCACCGGTGGTCGCAGGAGCAGCCCAGATGGGTGGGGCCACAATGGCGCTACCGTCGCCCCCGTGCAGGGATACGGACCGTCCTCGTACGGCGACGGGTTCGCCGACGTCTACGACGACTGGTACGCGGACGTGTCCGACGTCGGTGCGACCGTCTCGGCGGTCGCCGAGCTCGTGGCGGCGGCCGGCGGCGGGCCGGTGCTCGAGCTCGGGGTGGGCACCGGGCGGCTCGCCGTGCCGATCGCCGAGCGGGGTCTGACCGTGCACGGCATCGACACCAGCACGGCGATGCTCGACCGGCTGCGCGCCAACGACCCCGACGGCCGGGTGACCATACACGTCGGCGACATGGTCGACGATCTCCCGGCCGGCCCGTTCGCGGTCGCGCTCGTGGCCTACAACACGCTGTTCAACCTGACCGCTCCGGGTCGGCAAGCGGCCTGCTTCGCGGCGGTGGCCGACCGCCTCGCACCCGGTGGGCGCTTCGTGGTCGAAGCCTTCGTGCCCGACGACCCGCAGGCAGCCGACGACCAGGTCCGGGTCCGCTCGCTGCACGCCGACCGGGTCGTGCTGTCGGTGTCGGTGCACCACCCCGACGACCGGATCGCGGAGGGTCAGTTCGTCGAGCTGAGCGCCACCGACGGGGTCCGGATGCGACCGTGGATGATCCGTTACGCCACGCCCGAGGAGCTCGACCGGATGGCCCACGCCGCCGGGTTCGCCCTCGAGCACCGCTGGCGCACGTTCGCCCAGCGCAACTGGGAGGTTCAGGACGACCGGCACGTCAGCGTGTACCACCTCGCGCGCTCGTGACCTCGCGTCCATTTCTGGCGTGCACGTCCGCGCACGCGGGCCCCGGCGGTCCTATCCTGATGCCGTGAGCGAAATGCGCCTCAACCAGCTGACCGGACGATGGGTCACCATCGTGAAGTCGCGTGCCAAGCGTCCGTCCGACTTCGCCCCGCGGGAGCGCCAGGTCGAGGCCGAGACCGACCGGCCGTGCCCGTTCTGCCCCGGCAACGAGGAGGCCACCAT
Source organism: Ilumatobacteraceae bacterium (assembly GCA_007122945.1). Taxonomy (GTDB): domain Bacteria; phylum Actinomycetota; class Acidimicrobiia; order Acidimicrobiales; family Ilumatobacteraceae; genus SKSP01. The sequence goes on from SKSP01000099.1 coordinate 8,215, forward strand.
GCCGGCGCTCGAGACCACCGACGGCCGGGGCGGGTGGGCCAACCGGGTCGTGCCGAACCTGTACCCGGCGTTCGAGGGCGACGACGGCTTCGCCGTGCAGAACCTCGGCCCGGTGCACGTGATGGCCGAGGCGAGCGGCATCCACGAGGTGTTCGTCTACTCCCCCGTCCACGACAGCGGGCTGCACGATCTCGACGACCTCGCCGCCGCCCAGTTCATGCAGGCGTTGAAGCGCCGGTTCGTCGAGCACGCCGGCGCCGATCGGATCCGCTACACCCAGTTCATCGTCAACCACGGCCGCGAGGCCGGCGCCTCGCTCGCCCATCCGCACGGTCAGCTGCTGGGCCTGCCGTTCGTCCCCGGTGAGATCCTCGACGAGGAGCGCGCGTTCGCCCGGTTCGCCGGCGGGTGCGTGCTGTGCACGACCGTGGAGGCCGAGCTGTCCACCGGTGAACGGGTCGTGATGGCGACCGACGACGTCGCCGTGCTGTGCCCGTTCTGGAGCGGCGCTCCGTACGAGTTGCTGATCATCCCGCGGCGCCACGAACTGCACCTCCAGAACGCCGACGACGCCAGCCTGGAGGCGGTCGGGCGGGCGTTGCGCGACGCGACCGGCCACCTGCGTGCCGCGCTCGGCGACGTCGCGTTCAACGTCGGGTTCCACACCGCGCCGCACCAGCACACCGGCGAGTACCACTGGCACGTGCACATCTGGCCGAACCTGGTCACCCAGGCGGGATTCGAGCGCGGCACGGGTGTGCTGATCAACATCGTCCCGCCCGAGGAAGCGGCCGAGGCGCTCCGCGGCGTCGCCGCCCCCGCGTGACGCAGATCCGCGTCGCGATCGAGCTCGACGCCCCGCCGTCGCGCGTCTGGGAGGTCGTCGAGCCGATCGAGCGCCACGTCGACTGGATGGCCGACGCGGTCGAGATCCGCTTCCACGGCGACCAGACACGCGGGGTCGGCACCACGTTCGACTGCGACACCAAGGTCGGCCCGATCCGTCTCACCGACGAGATGGCGATCACCGAGTGGGAGCCGGAGCGGGCGATGGGGGTCCGCCACGAGGGCATCGTCACGGGGTCGGGCGTGTTCACCCTCGACCCGATCGATCTCGGCCGGCGGACACGGTTCACGTGGACCGAGGACCTCCGGTTCCCGTGGTACCTCGGCGGTCGCCTCGGCGAGCTCGTGGGTGGCCGGGGGGTGATGCGGGCCATCTGGCGCCGCAACCTCGCCGAGCTGCGCCGCCTCGTCGAGTCCGGCTCCTGAGCCGACGGCTCCGCCCGACGACTACGCTCGGGCGATGCCCCGCCGCCTCGCGCTCGCGCTGGTCCTGACCGCCGTCGCGGGCCTCGGGGCGATCACCGGTCCGGACGGGGTCGCCGGGGCGACGGGCGACACGAGCCGGTTCGAGCCCGTCACCCCGTGCCGGGTGCTGGACACCCGCACCGCCGCGGCACTCGCACCCGGCGCCGACGTGCGGGTCGAGGTGGCCGGCCGCTGCGGGGTCCCGTCGGACGCCACGGCGGTCGCGCTGACCGTGACGGGCGCCGGCGCGTCGCGCGACGGCTACCTCACGATCTGGCCGTCGGACCGCGGGCGGCCCGACGCGTCGAACCTCAACCTCGCCGCCGGCGAGACGCGGGCGAACTCGGCGATCGTCCGGCTCGGCGGCGGTTCGATCGAGGTCCACGCCGACGCCGGTGGCCACGTGCTCGTCGACGTCACCGGGGCGTTCGTCCCCGCCGACGCGTCCGATCGCGGTCGCTTCGAACCGATCGAACCGCAGCGGCTCGTCGACAGCCGCGGTGCCGGCCGACCGGCGCCGGGATCGTCCGTGCCGGTCGCGCTGCCCGCCGGGGTCCCCACCGACGCCACCGCCGTCGCGATCAACGTGACGACCGCCGACTCGGTCGGTGCCGGCTACTTCACCGCGTACGCCAGCGGCGGGCCCGTCCCCGAGGCATCGGTGCTGAACACCGACGGCCCCGGGCAGACCCGGGCGGCGTCGGCGATCGTCCCGGTCGGCCCGGCCGGGTTCGAGATCTTCACCTCGGCCGGCGACCACGTCATCGTCGACGCCACCGGCTACTTCACGGGAACGTCCGCGCCGGTCACCGACATCGGCCTGTTCGTGCCCGCCGACCCCTCCCGCTCGCTCGACACCCGCCCGGTCGCCGAGGTCCTGCCCGGCGGGCATGCGATGTTCGACCACTGGTCGGGCGGGCGGTTCGCCCATCTCGTCGGCAACGTGACGATGATCGTCCTGCCCGGCGAACCGGGCTTCGCCACGCTGTGCGCGCCGAACCCGGCGCTCGATTGCGGCGACGACGTGTCGAGCGTGAACGCCGACGCCGGCGCCGTCGCCAACGGCTTCGTCGGACTCGCCGTCGACGACCTCGGCGAGGGGTGGGTGCGCACCAGCACGTTCGCCAACCTGCTCGTCGACGTCAGCGGAGGGTTCGTCGGCACCCCGGCGCCACATCGACCGGACTGGCTGCCGACCTTCGGCGACGCCCCGGTCGATCCGGGCCCGGATCCGGGCGGCACCGACCATCACCCGGAGGGGCCGTCGGATCCGTGGGCGCGCCAATGGGCCGAGTCGTGCCTGCCACCGAGCGTGCTCGCCCGTCTGGACGCGATCGACACCCGTTGGTACTCGATGCCCGGCTCGGGTGGGCGGGCCACGTTCGTCTGGGGGCCGTTCGGGCAGTTCTACTGGATCGAGCTCGGCACGTCGGTGCCGCCCGAGCCACTGTGCAACCAGGTGGTGCCGCACGAAGCGATGCACGTACTCGACTACGCGACCGGGTTCCCGTCGACGTACCTCCACCAGTTCCTCGGTCCGCTGAACGACTGGCAGCAGGCCGAGTGCCTCGCCCAAGCGGCCGAGATCATGATCGTCGGCGACCGCCGTCTCGGCTACGACTTCGACGACGGGATCCGCACCTGCACCCGCAGCGTGTACGCCGCCGATCTGGCACACGTGCTGTGGCACCGGGTCGACGGCGTGTACTTCCGCTGGTCGGGCGACGCCGTCGTCCCCGCCTGATCCGCGCCGCCCGGCGGCGGACCCTCGTCAGCGACGGCGACCGGGGCTCGGCGCCGCCAGCCAGACCACGGCGAGCGGCGGGAGGTCGAGCACCGCGGAGGCGGGCTGGCCCTGCCACGGCTCGGC
>SKSP01000178.1 GCA_007122945.1 Ilumatobacteraceae bacterium
CCATCACGTCGCAGCACTGCAGGCCGAGGACGAGTTCCGCGTGACCGCGCCAGCCGGTGAAGAACACGTCGCGCAGACCGAGCGCCGACGCCACGGTGTGCGGGTGCTCGCCCTCCCACTCCCCGGGGAACCCACCCCAGATCACCAGCGGCGCGGGGCGGTCGAAGCGGTCACGTGCGGCCGCGTATGCGCGCACGAGCAGCGGCACACGTTTGAAGTCCAGGAAGCGCCCGACGAACAGCAGGACCGTCGCGGCGGGGTCGACGAGCGTGGCGATGTCCGGCTCGTCGTAGCTCACGCTCCCCGGCACGCCGGTTGCGTCCCACCCGCGGGGCTCGGTCACGAGCCACCGGCGCCAGCGCGCGGCACGCTCCTGGCGAGGGACCGTGCGACGGTCGAACAGGGCGGTGTCCACGCCGTTGGGAATGCATGTGACGCGTTCGCTGTCCACACCCAGCAGCCGCTCGGCTTCGTCGCGGTCGTGTGGGGAGATGACGATCAGCTGGTCGCTCGCCCGGGCGACTCTGCGCATCCGCTCGGCCCAGTGTGCGCCGTGGCGCCACTGCTCCCAGCGCACGTCATGCACGAGCGTGCGAACCTCCTGGGGGTGGTCGTCGATGGCCGGGAGCTCACCGACCAGGGCGCGGTCAGCCATACCCGCCAGGTCGGTGTCCAGCGCGCCTGCGACCTCGGCGAGCCGGTCGATGCGATCGATCATCTTCATCTCGGTGCCGTGCAGGTGCGTCACCAGCGGTGCGCCGGGCGCGATGCGGGCGAACGCTTCCTGCAGCGGCGAGAGATGGTGGACGTGCAGCACGCCGGGCGACCCGTCCAGCGAGTCGCGCAGGAACCGCTCCCACGCATCGGTGATGTGGTCGCCGAGCGCGGGCGACACGGATGCGAAGACCCGGTCCGGTACGTCCGCGCGGTCCTCGTACGAGGGGTGCATCGGCGGGTCGTGCGCGATCGGATCCTCGCCCCGGCCGAACGCCGCGAGGGCCGGGTCGTAGTCGAGCGCGTGCACGCCGGCACCTTCGAAGAAGCTCGCCGCGTTCGTGGGTTCGCCCGACGCTCCGAGCGAACCGCAGACCAGGTCCGACGACCAGCCCGCATCCGCCAGCGCGGCCCGCAGATACCGGACCACCTGGGCCGAACCACCTCTCGGGTAGAACAGCAGGCCCATCGTGACGGCTGGGCTCATTCGCCACACGGTACCTTCCGGCTCGTACGCTCGCCGGGGTGAGGTCCGAGAGCGAGGTCGACGGCGTCGCGGCGATGGCGCTCGGCATCATCGAGGAGGGTCTCGAGCTCAGCGTGCAGTACGCCTCGTGGATCACAGGTGTCATCGAACACGACCGGATCCGGTCATTCCTGATGACACGTCGGTGCCTGCGGCCGGTCCTGCGGGTGTCCCCACCGACACGACGGCGCGGTCGGGCTGCCCGGCCGGCGGCCGTACCGTCACGAACCGGGTGCCGGGAGCACCCGGCGGCGCTCGATCCGGCGCCCCGACACCGCCGTGGGTTCGACGACCATCCACCGGTCCTGGGAACCTGGGGCCCACGGGCGCACACGCAGCTCGTTCCACCCGGCCGCCTCGTCGGTGCCGGTGACGTCGTGGAGGCGACCCTGCACGAGGACGCTCCAACCCGACTCCGCCATCCGGTCGCTGTGGTCGCACTCGAAGGCGACCGCGACACCACCGCCTGACTCGGCGAGGATGCTGCCCTGCTTGGTCCGGAACACCACCCGTCGATCGATGACGTCGACGTTCACGGGGAGGATCACGACCTCGTCGCCGTGGTTGACGCCGATCCGCCCGAAGCCGGCGCGCGCCACGAGCTGCCAGCACGACGCTTCGTCGATCTCTTCCATCTCGATGACGTGATCGTCAGCTCCCATCAGCACCCCTCGTCGCTCGATGTCGCTCGTTGGTGCCTTACACGGTGCACGACGAGCCCGATCTCCCGCCAGGGCCCAAGGTCCGCGATCGACCCGCCGTGGCAGCGGTGTCCTCCGGATGCCGTCGCCTACGCTCGACGGCCGTGCCATTCGCACCGATCCGCACCGAGCGGTTGACCCTGCGGCCGCCCCGTCTCGACGACGTCGACGCCTTCCATCGACGTCGCGATGGGCCGGAGGTGGCCCGCTACCAGAACTGGGAGTTGCCCTACACCCGGGAGCGGGGGGACGCGTCGACGGCAAGGGCGGTCGCCATGGACGGACCGACCGACGGGGAGGGCCGGAGCATCACCGTGGTCGACGCCGAGGTGCCGGACCACATCGTGGACGACCTGGTCGAGCCCTGGTACCGGGCGATCGGTGCCGATGGTGAGATCGTCGGGTTCGTCATGGCGACGGAGGTGAGCGACGCGCATCCCAACCCGTACCTGTGGCGCTTCCTGGTCGACCGGATGCACCAGCGGCGCGGCATCGGATCGGCCGCGCTCGACCAGTTCGAGCATCGGTGCCGGGACCAGGGGGCGGCGGCCGTCGAGGTGTCGTGGGCCGAAGGGCCGGGTTCACCGGCACCGCTGTACCTGGCTCGCGGCTACGAACCTTCGGGCCGCATCGACAACGGCGAGACCCACGCCGTGAAGGCGTTCGCCTGAGAGCGGGGGTCCGATCTCGATGATGACGACGGGATCCGCACGCGCAACGGTCCGACGGTGCACGATGGAGCGATGAACGGTCGACGTCGCCCCCTGCTCACCGTCGTCGGCCTCACCGCCGTCGGCGTGTGTGCCGCCGCCGCCGCGGCGTGCGGCGACGCATCGTCGGTGGCGGTGGTGGAGTCGCAGCCGGCGACGGCGTCGACCTCGACGACGACCTCGACGACGACGACCTCGCCGCCGACCACCACGTCGAGCACCACCACCACGACATCCACCACGACCACCACGACGACCACCACGAGCACCACGACCACGACCACGACGACCACCACGACCGTGCCACCGCCGGCGTTCGGTGAGCTCGACGAGGTCGGGCTCACCGTGTGGCCGCCCTTCACGCCGGCGGGACCGCTCGACGGCGTGGCCGCGCTGACCGGGC